>JBDTNR010000046.1:0-13511 GCA_039933655.1 Betaproteobacteria bacterium
GAGCAGGCGCTGCTCGGGCTGTCCGAAGCGCGCGGCCAGCGCATCGTCGAAGCCCGCGCCGACGCGGCCGATCCCGGCACGATGGCCGCCGTGGGTGCCGGTGTGGCCATCACCGCGGCGCATCTGACCGACCTGCCCGGCATCGTCGTCGCCAACGAGAACGCGCCGGACCAGGTCGTGATCTCGGGGCCGAAGAACGAAATCGAGCAAGCGCTCGCGCGCTTCAAGGCCGCCGGTGTCGGGGCCACGCTGATCCCCGTCGCGTGCGCGTTTCACAGTCCGCTGCTGCGTACGGCAGTCGCGGCGTTCTCGCGCGACCTGGATGCCGTGGCGATCGTCGCGCCGAATTGCGCCGTGTATTCGAACACGACGGCCGGCGCATATCCCGCAGAACCCGCAGCGATCCGGACACTGCTCGCGGACCACATCAGCAAGCCGGTCCGCTTCGCATCCGAGATCGAGGCGATGTACGAGAGCGGCGCGCGCATCTTCATCGAAGTGGGTCCGGGACGCGTACTCAAGAACCTCGTCCCCCGCATCCTGCGCGACCGCCCCCACGTCGCCGTCGCCTGCGATCGCGTTGGCAACCACGGCGTGACTTCGCTGCTGATGGCACTGGGCGAACTCGCGGTGAACGGCGTGCCCGTCGACACGGATGCCCTGTTTGCCGGCCGGCATGCGCAACCATTCGACCTTGCCGCGCCGCCCGCGGTGGCGCCATCGGCGAGCACATGGTGGGTCAACGGACAGCGCGCCTGGCCGATCAACGGCGAACTCCCGGCGCATGCGATGCGACCCATTACCGCGCCTGTCGTCGTGAGTCCCCTCGTCGCCGCGGCGCCCACCACCAGCGACAGTCGCGAAGCCACCGTCGCCGAGTTCCTCCGCGGCATGCGCGAGATCGTCGAAACGCAGCGCCGCGTGATGCTCGGCTATCTCGGCGCGCCCGACAATCCCGCGCGCGCCATCATCGACCATCCGTCGATCACGGCGGCCGCGCTGCCCGCTGCGGCGGAGATCCCCGCGGCAGCGCCGGCGCCAGTTCCGGCCGCTGCGGCGTCCGCGGCGATGGACGTCCGCACGATGCTGCTGACCATCGTCGGCCAGCGCACCGGATACCCGATGGAGATGCTCGATCTCGATCTCGATCTCGAGGCCGACTTGAGCATCGATTCGATCAAGCGCGTCGAAATCCTCGGAGCCGTCGCGGAACGCCTGGGCGCGATGGCCGACGGCAAGCAGCAGGAGATGCCCGAGACGCTCGTCGCCATCAAGACGCTGCGCGGCATCATCGAGGCGCTGGAGGGACTCGGCAAGGACGCGCCGGCGGTCATCGCAGTGGTGGAGTCCGTCGCCAAGGACGCGGAAACGCCCGCGACGGTCGGCGCGAGCTACCCGCCGATCGCCCGCTATGTCGTGCAGCTCGAACCGGTCGCGGACGGCGGCAAGGTGTGGACGCTGGCCGATCGGGAGATCGCCATCGTGGGTGCTCCGGCAAACCTCGAGTCCGTCCTCCGCGGAAAATTCAGGAAGGCCGGCAGCCGCACGCTCGGCAAGGCCAAGGGCGACAAGCCGGCCACACCGGATGCGCTCGTCGACCTGACGCCGCTGCGCGACGATTGGACGGCACGGGATGTCCCGGCGCTGTTCGGGCGAGTGCGCGAGGCGCTCGTCGCCGGCGCGAGCCATGTGCTGGTGGCGGGCAATGCCAGCGGCGCGCACGAGGACGCCGTCGACAATGCGCATGGCAACGGCAGGAACGGCGTCAACGGATTCCATGGCGTCAACGGTGTCAATGACGTCAACGGTGTCAACGGAATCAACGGAATCAACGGCGTCAATGGCGTCAACGGTATCAATGGCGTCAACGGCGTCAACGGCGTCAACGGCGTCAATGGCGTCAACGGTGTCAATGGCGTCCTTGGCCACCTGTCGCCGCCCGCGGGCGGCGTCTCCGGTCTCATCAAGAGCCTGCGCAAGGAATGGCCGGACCGGCAGGTACGCATTGCGAACTTCCGCGAGAGTTTTTCGTCGCCACAACTCGCCGAACACATCCTGCACGAGCTGTCGTGTGCCGACGATTTGGGCGAAGTGGACTACACGACGGAAGGCATCCGACTCGCGCCGCGCATCGTCCCCGCCGACCGCAATGGCGCCGATCCCGCGGGCGGCGTCACGCTAGACCGCGACTCGGTCGTGTTGATCACCGGCGGCGCGCGCGGCATCACCGCCCGCATCGCGCTCGAATTCGGCCGCCGCTACCAATGCCATCTGGAACTCGTCGGCCGCACGCCGCTGCCCGCGGACGATGAAGCGACGGACCTCCGTGCTGCCGCCGATGCGCGGGCCGTGCGGCAGGCACTGATCGCGCGCGGCGATGGCAGGCGACCGGCCGAGATCGAGGCCGAATGCGCGCGCGTCATGGCCGCGCGGCAGATCCGGTCGACGCTCGCGTCGCTCGAGGCGGCCGGCGCGCACGCGACCTATCATCAGGTCGATGTCCGCGACATCGCCGTGCTCGGACTACTCATCGAGAATATCTACGAGCGGCACGGGCGCCTCGACGGGGTGATCCACGGCGCCGGTGTCGTCGAGGACAAGCTTGCGCGCGACAAGACGTCCGAATCCTTCGCGCGTGTCTTCGAAACGAAGGTGAACGGCGCACTCGCGATCGCCGAGCACGTGCGCGCGGACATCGGCTTCGTGATCTTCTTCTCGAGCATCGTCGCGACATTCGGCAATCGTGGACAGTCCGACTACGCGGCGGCCAACGATTATCTCGATCGCCTGGCGGTGGTGCTCAAGCGCAAGATCGCCGGGCGCGTGCTCTCGATCAACTGGGGTCCGTGGGCCGATGCCGGCATGGTCTCCCCGGAGCTGTCGCGCGAATATGCGAAGCGCGGCATCGCGTTGATCGAGCCCGACGTCGGCGTGGCGAGCTTCATGGATGAGCTACTGCACGGCGAAGGGGCGCACGCCCATGTGATCCTGATGTGCGGGGATCCGACGGCGATGGCGTAGGCGCCAATGATGGTCAGTGAAGTGAACGCGTAATGGAACGCGACGTTGCCATTATCGGGATGGCGTGCGTGTTTCCGAAGGCGCCGGACCTCGTCAGTTATTGGCGCAACCTCTGCGATGGCGTCGATGCGATCACCGACGTGCCGCCCGGTCGCTGGGACCCCGTCTACTACGATCCGGACTCGACTGCGCCCGACCGGTTCTACGCGCGCCGCGGCGGGTTCATCGACGAGTTCGCGACCTTCGATGCCGCGGCGTTCGGCATCATGCCGATCGCTGCGCAGGGTGCCGAGCCCGACCAGCTTCTGGCGCTGCAGGTGGCGGTCGCGGCACTGGCGGACGCCGGGTACGCGGAGCGCGCGTTCGCGCGGGCGCGGACCGACGTCGTGCTGGGCCGCGGCAACTACCTGGGCCCGGCGATGCTGCGGCTCGTCAACATCACGCGCGGCGCGCAGCAGCTCGTGGATTCGCTGCGCAGCCTGTTGCCCGACCTTTCGGCCGAGCAGCTGCTGGCCGTCAAGAAGGACTTTCAGTCGCGCTGCGGCGTGTATGGCGCGGACACCGCCATCGGCCTCGTGCCCAATCTCGTCGCGTCGCGCATCGCGAACCGGCTCGACCTGGGCGGCTCCGCGTCCACCGTCGACGCCGCATGCGCGAGCACGCTCGTCGCCGTCGATCATGCGTGCCGCTCGCTGCACCAGGGTTCCGCCGACCTGGCGATCGCCGGCGGCGTTCACCTCTGCCACGATCCGGTGTTCTGGAGCGTCTTCTCGCAGCTCGGCGCGTTGTCGCGCTCGCAGCAGATTCGCCCGTTCGACCGCCGCGCCGACGGCCTGCTGATCGGAGAGGGCGTCGGCATGGTCGTGCTGAAGCGGCTCGCCGACGCGCGCCGCGACGACGACCGAATTTATGCAGTGATCCGCGGCATCGGCGTGGCGAGCGACGGCCGCGACGTCAGCCTGATGACGCCGCGCGTGGAAGGGCAGATGCTGGCGCTGTCGCGTGCGTGGGTAGGCGCGGGCCTCGAGCCGCACACCATCGGCATGCTGGAGGCACATGGGACGGCGACGGCCGCCGGCGACGCCGCGGAGATCGATACGCTAAGCCGCTTTTTCGGTGCGGCGGCGGCGGACGACGAGCGCGTCCCGGTGGGCTCGGTCAAATCGATGATCGGGCACGCGATGCCGGCCTCCGGCGCCGCCGGACTCATCAAGGCGGCGCTGGCCGTCTATCACGGCGTGCGTCCGCCGACGCTGCATTGCGACGAGCCGAATCCGGCGCTCTCCGGCACGCGGTTCCGGCCGGCGCGCGCCGCCGAGCAATGGGATGCGCCCATTCGGCGCGCCGCAGTGAATTCGTTCGGCTTCGGCGGCATCAACGCCCACGTCATACTCGACGCCGACCACGCCGCGCCGCGGGCGCAGCGGTCGACGCGCAACACCGATGCCGCGAACGCCGTGGTGGTCGCCGCGCCGACGCAGGCCGCGCTGCTCGAGGCGCTGCACGGTGGATCGCGCGGCGGCGCAGGATCATGGCGCGCCGCGATCTTCGACCCGACGCCGGCGCGGATCGCGCTGGCGCGCACCGCCGTGGAAGCTGGACGCGCGCGCCACGGCCGCGACGGCATCCATTTTTCGCCCGGCGGACTCATCGCACAGGGCGGCAAGGTGGCGTTCCTGTTCCCGGGCATCGAAGCCGAGTTCGCGCCCGACGTCGCGGACATCGCGCGGCATTTCGGCCTGCCGGTTCCCGACGTGGACGCGGCGGACTTGGAGCACCAGGGCCGGCATGTTGTGCTGCTGAGCCGTTTCCTGATGCAGGTGGCGGACAGGATCGGATTGCGTCCCGACGTGCTCGCCGGCCACAGCATCGGCGAGTGGTCGGGCATGCTCGCGGCCGGCATGTTCGACGAAGCGGCCACGCAGTCGTTCGTCGAGGGCTTGCGACCCGGCACGTTGCGCGTCGCGGAGGTCCGCTACATTGCCGCGGGCGCGGGCGGCGATCGCCTGGCGCCACTGATCGCGGGCCTGCCCGACGTCACGATCTCGCACGACAACTGCATCCACCAGTCGATCCTCTGCGCCGCTGAAGAGCACGTGCCGGAACTGACGGCGCGCCTGAAGTCGCAGCGCATCCTGTACGAGGTGCTGCCGTTTCGTTCCGGCTTTCATTCGCCGGCGCTCGCGGACCACGCTGACTTCTACGTACGCAACCTCGCCAGACTCAAGTTCACGCCGCACCGGATTCCGCTGTGGTCGGCGACGCGCTGCGCGCCATATCCAGCCGCGCCCGAGGAAATCCGGGCGCTCTTTGCCGAACACCTGGTCCGGCCCGTCCGCTTTCGCGAATTGATCGAGGCGTTGTACGCCGACGGCGTACGCGTGTTCGTGCAAATGGGCACGGGCAGTCTGCCAGCCTTCGTCGACGACGTGCTGGCAGGCCGGCCGCACCACGCGCTGTCGCTGCTCGTGCCGCGTCGGCCCGGCATCACACAATTGCAGCGGGCGGGCGCCGCGCTCTATGTCGAGGGCGCCGACATCGACATCGCGCAGATCGGCCTGACGGCGGCGATACCGCGCACGACGACGCGCCAGCCGATGGCGCTGGCGCTGGGCGTGCCGCTATTGAGTCTCGACCTCCAGAAACTGCGGCCGCGCGCTGCGCCGGCGCCAGCGGTCGACGGCGTCAACGGAGCGCTGGCGCACGCCTTCGATGCGGGCATGCGTGAACTGCTGGAAGCACAAAGCGAAGTGCTGGGCGCGCTTGCCGCGCGGCCGGCGCCGCGGCCGGCATCGCTGCCCGCCACCGAGCGTGTCGACAAGTTCGTATTGTCGCTCGCGACGTATCCCGAGCTCATCGATCACGCGCTCGTTCCGCAGCCCCCGGGATGGCCGATTCCCGCCGACAGCATGCCGGCGGTGCCGATGACGATGTCGATCGCGCTCATCCGTGAGGCGGCGCAGCGACTCGACCCGCGCCGGTTGCCCGTCGCCGTCGAGAACGTCGTGGCGAAGACCTGGCTGCGCGTCGATCCACCCGTCGAAGTTTCAATCGTGGCGACACGCGTCGACGCCCACCGGATTCACGTGCGGATCGACGCCTATCTCGAAGGCACGGTGGTGATGGCGGACCGCTATCCGGCGGCGCCCGCGCCGGCGCCGACTGCGGCCGGCGCGGCGCGCGAATTTCCGATCACCGTCGAGGCGATCTACAGCGGCGGCTGGATGTTCCACGGCCCGCAATACCAGGGCATTGTCGCGATCGGCGAGTTCGGAACCACCGGCATGAGCGGCACGCTGCGCGCGCTGCCGGCCAAGGGCGCGCTGCTCGACGCGGCGGGGCAGCTGCCGGGACTGCACCTCGCGCTGCTGGCCGAGAAGGACCGCCTGGCGTTGCCGGTCAAGATCGCGCGCATCGACTACTACGCCGACGACCCGCGTCCGGGCACGCTGCTGGAATGCACGGTGGCGATGCGCCATGTCGGCTGGCGCGAAGTGCGCGCCGACTTCGAGCTCGTGCAGGACGGCGGCGTCTATCTGCACGTCACCGGATGGGAAGACTGGCGCTTCCAGACGGGCGGCGGCATCTGGGAACTGATGCGCGAGCCCGCGCGCGCGTCGCTGGCGCAGGCGGACCCGCGCGGATTCACGCTCGTGGAGAACCCCGGCTGGTCGACGGCTACCATCGACTACCTGACGCGCCGGTACCTGTCCGCTGCCGAAGCCGATGCGGCCGGCGGCGCGAAGCAGCTGCAGCGCCAGCACAGCCTCCTGCTTGGCCGCATCGCGGCGAAGGACGCGGTGCGCCAGTTCGTGTTTGCGCGCGACGGCGCTCCGATGTTCCCGATCGAGGTCGCGATCGCGCCAGACGTGGACGGCAGGCCGCGCGTCACGGGGCCGTTCACGCGCGACCTGCGCGTGTCGATCGCGCACACCGGGAGCCTCGCCTGCGCGGTCGTCGCGGAAGGTGTCGCCCCGGGCGTGGACATCGAGAAGATCGAGCCGCGCAGCGATGGCTTCGTCGCGCTGTCGTTCGAACCGCAGGAGCTCCTGCTGCTGCCCGACGGTGATCGCGACGAATGGCTGACGCGGCTGTGGTCCGCGAAAGAAGCGGCCGGCAAGGCGCTTGGAATGGGATTGGCGGGAAATCCGAAAAGTTTGCAGCTCACGAAACGGGAAGGAGAAAGGCTTTTGGTCGCTGATCGCTGGATTGAAACCTGCCGGATGGGCGAGCATGTCGTCGCCTGGACAAAGCAATGAACACGATGGCGCCCCCGCTGTCGGATGCCGAACGCAGGGCGGAGATCCTGCAGACGATCTCGGGCTTCATCGCGGAAGTGATCGGCGAGGAATGGGTGCGCGAAAAGCCCATCACCGCCGAGACGAAATTCAGCTACGACCTCGAGGTCGAAAGCATCGAGCTCGTGGCTCTGTCGGAGAAGATCCAGCAGCGATACGGCGAGAGCGTCGACTTCCCGACATGGCTTTCGGGCCTCGAGCTGGATGACATCATCAACCTCACCGTCGGCCAGCTCGTCGACCACATCGTCGAATGCCAATCGAAGACTTCGACGGACTGACGCTGCACACGCAGACCGTCGGCACGGAGGGTGCCCCGGTCATCCTGCTGCACGGCCTGCTGATCGGCTCGCTGTCAGCGTGGTACTTCACGGTGGCGCCCGAGCTCGGCCGCGACCGGCGGGTGCTGATGTACGACCTGCGCGGCCACGGCATGAGCCCGGTCGCCGGCGACCAGTACGGGCTGCGCGCGCAGGCGGCCGATCTCGCGCACGTCGTCGAGCGCTTCGCTCCCGATGTACCCGTCACGCTCGTCGGCCACAGCGCCGGCGGCGCGATTGCGCTGCGCTACACGATCGACCATCCGGGCCGCGTCGCGCGGCTGGTCATCGTGGATACGCCACTGCCGGTCATGGCGGCGAACTGGATCGAGCAGATCAAGAGCGGATCGCGTGAATCGTTGCTGAAGCTCCTGCCGGGCTCGCAGAAGGATTCGTTCGAGCGCGGCGGCCGGCAGGGCAAGCGCCTGCTGGCGCAGGTGGTGTCGTTGACGTCGCGCACGTCGCTGATCGACGACCTGCTCGCGGAGCCGGATATCGCGGATGCCGACCTCGCGTCGCTGTCGCTGCCGGTGCTCCTCTGCTACGCGTCACGCGCGGGTCCGGTGATCTCCGCGACGCGCGACCGACTTGCCGCGCTGATCCCCGGCGCGCGCCTCGTCGTCATCGAGGGCGGCCATTTCCTGCCGGTGGAGGCGCCGGTGCCGCTGACCGCCGCCATCCGCGAGTTCATCGATGCCTGACGTCGTCGCCCGCGGCGTCCGCTTCAACGTCATCCGCATGGGGCAGGGCGAGCCCGTGCTCGTGCTGGTCCACGGGCTCATCATGGACAGCCACGCGAGCTACTACATGTCGGTGGCGCCGGCGCTCGCCAAGCACGCGAGCGTGATCCTCTACGACCTGCGCGGGCACGGGCGCAGCGAGCAGCCACCGTCCGGCTACACCACCGACGACATGGTCGCCGATCTCGCCGCGATCCTCGAAGCGGTCGACTTGCGCGAGCATCCGGTCGTCATCGTCGGCAACAGTTTCGGCGGCCACATCGCGCTGCGCTTCGCCGTTGAGCATCCGGCCCGGGTGCGCGCACTGGTGCTGCTGGAGGCGCAGTCCGGCGTGGCCGAGTTCGGGCAGGAAATGGCGAAGTTGCTCGCCGTCGAAGGCGTCGAGCGCGACCGCAAGGCGAACGAGATTTTCGGCCGCTGGCTGTCGCTGCACGCGGCGCGGCGCCAGCTGGTGGACGATCCGGCGGCGATCGGCGCCCACGATGCGCGTCGCGCCGCGACGATCGAAAACGTGCGGCAGATAAAGCGACGCCGGCGCAGCCCCGGCGTCACCACGGCGGAAGGGCTGGGCAACGCGACGACGCTGGTGGCGGACCTGGCGCGCGCGCCCGCGGTTACGGACGAGGCGATCGCCGGCCTGCGCTGCCCCGTGCTCGCGATCTACGGCGAGGATTCCGAACTGCGCGAAGACGCCGAGAGGTTTCGCAGGCTGCTGCCAGGCATGGAGCTGAAGCTCGTTCCCGGCATGGGCCATACGATCCTGCTCGAGGCGACACCACAGGTGCGTGACGCCATTCTCGACTGGCTTCAACGCGTCGTCCCGTGAGTCGTTATCTTTTCGTTGCACCTCCGTTCGCGGCGCACTTCATTCCTCTGGTGTCCGTGGGACGCGAACTGGCGCTACGCGGACACGCGGTCGCGTGGATCTCGTATGCGAAGGTGCGCGCGCTGCTGCCCGCGGAGTCGGCGTTCTTCGCCGTCGGCGAAGGGGACCTGTACCGGCGGATCATGGCGGACGACAAGTCACACCCGCCCCGCTTCCTCGCGGCGGAGTTCGTCCAGTTCTATCGCGACATCGTGGCGCCGATGACGAAGGCGATGCTGCCGGATGTCGAGTCCGCCATTGCGCAGTTCCGGCCGGATGTCGTCGTCGCCGACCAGCACGCGCTGGCGGGTGCCTTCGCCGCGCGGCGGCACGGGCTGCCATGGGTGACGTCGGCGCCGACGGGTTTCCTGCAGTCGACGGCGCTGGACAGGCACGAGTTGGCGAAGACGTGGCTGCACGAACTCCTGGCGAATGCGCAGCGCGATGCGGACCTCCCCGTGGTGGACCGGCCGGATGTCTCGCCTCATCTCGCCCTTCTCTACACGTCGCGCATGCTGGCCGGGACGCAGATGCGCTTTCCCGCGCATTACCGGTTGGTCGGACCCGCGCTCGACCATCGCGTCGAGCCGAACGATTTTCCGTGGCACGAGCTCGTCGCGAAGCCGCGCGTGATGGTGTCGCTCGGGTCCGTCGTGGCCGAGCGCGGCCGCCGTTTCCTCGCCACGGTGGTGGCGGCGCTGCGTGACCTTGACCTGCAGGTCGTGGTCAGCGCGCCGGAGGGTGTGCTGTGCGATGCTCCGCCCAACTTCCTCGTGCGCAGCTGGCTGCCGCAAGTGCAACTGCTGCCGCGGATGAACGCCGCCATCTCGCATGGCGGCAGCACGGCCAACGACACGCTCGCCTTCGGCGTGCCTCTCGTGCTGGCGCCGATCTGGACGGACAATTTCGTGACCACGCAAAAGATCGTCGATGCCGGTGCCGGCATTCGCGTGAAGTACGGGCGAGTCGGCGCCGACGAATTGCGCCGCGCCGTGCGCGACGTGCTCGAGCGCCCGGCGTTCAGGCTGGCCGCGCAGGCGATACAGACTTCGTTCGTGGCCGCCGGTGGCACGCGGGCCGCCGCCGATCAGGTCGAGTCGCTGTCCGCCCAGTTGGCGGCCTAGTTTCGAGGCAATGGGCATGACGCGCGAGGCGGTCTGGTGGCGTGGCTCGTGGAACGCCGCCGTGCGCAGTGCTTCGGCGTTCGGGTGGCAGGGTGCCGATCTCGATGCCGAGGTGCTGATGGCGCGGGCGGCGAAGGAGACCGGACTCTTCGATTTCGGCGAGATGGATTTCCGGGAACCGCTCAACCTCCTGCTCCGCGATTTCGCGGCGCATGCGCGGGCGGACGCGACCGGCCGGCAGGTGCTCGCCGAGATGCTGCGTGGCGCGCTCATGAATCGCCTGCACATCCGCGAGGCGCTGCGCGCTCATCCGGACATCGTCCGCACCGACGTCGTCGCCCCGCTGTTCATCGTCGGCCTGCCGCGCACCGGCACGACGCTGCTGCAGGGACTGCTGGCGCAGGTGCGCGGATTGCGCACGCCGCTGCTGTGGGAAACCGCGCTGCCTTCGGCGCTGCCCGCGCTCTCCCCGCTGCGCGAACTGACCCGGCACAAGAAGCGCATCGAGAACGGTGTGCGCGAGGCCAACCTGCTTTCGCCGCGCCTCAAGACGGCGCACGAGTTCGGCGCGCTGCTGCCCGAGGAATGCAATCCGCTGCTGATGACGTCGCTGCGGGGGCTGGTCAACGTGTTCATGTTCCCCTGTCCCGCGTACGCGCAATCGCTCTATGCGTCGGAGTTCCGCGGCGCGTACGGCTGGCACAAGCCCCATCTGCAGCTCTTGTCCTGCCGGCAGCCGGCGACAACATGGCTGCTCAAGGCGCCGGCGCACATGGCCTCGCTCGGCGAGCTGCTGCGCGTCTACCCCGATGCGCGGGTCGTCTTCACGCATCGCGATCCGCTCGAGTCCGTCGCGTCTACGGCAAGGCTCGCGGCGTGCCTGCACGCGCTCTTTTCGACCACGATCGACTACGCGGAATTGGGGCACCGGATCAATTCGACCATGGGCAGGCTGCAGGACGCGGCGCACGCGGTACGCGATCGCTGGCCGGCCACGGCGCCGCGGTTTCTCGACATCCGGTATACGGATCTGGTCGGCGACCCGCTCGCTACCGTGCGCGGCATCCTGCGGCATTTCGGTATCGCCGAGCCCGAAGGCACCGCCACGCTATGGCTGCGCTACCTGCGCCAGAACCGGCAGCACCGGTATGGCCGGCACCAATACGGGCTCGCCGACTTTGCGTTGGTCGAGGCGGACGTGCGCCGGACGTTCGCCCGCGAATACGCGCTGCTCGGCTCTAGCGGTTGATCGCGATGGCGCGGACGCGCGCGCCCGCTTGCGCTAGCCGGTCGTCCGGCGCCGGCGCGTACCGCTCGCCGCCGGTTTCGCGGCCGCCGGGGCCTTTTCCCACGCCGTGCGCGGATTGGGCTTGGCGGAAAACGAGCGTGGCTTGCTCTTGGGCGTGAACGAGGACCTGCGGCGTTCCGGCTCCGGCGCCGCGGGCGGCTCCTCGCGCCGGTCTGCTGGCATGTTGCGGGCGGCGCCCCGCGTGCCCTTGCCCGGCGTGACGACGCCGCCTTCGCCACGCGCGCCGCGGCGGCGTTCGCGTACCGGATCGTACGGCGTCTTGGCGCTGGCCTTCTTCGCGGCGCCGCGGCCGCCGGACGGCTTGCGGCCGCGGGCGTCCTCCCGGGCCGGCGCCGGCTTCTTCTTCTCCGGGTTGGGCCGCCAGAGGACGAGGACCTTGCCCAGGTGCTGGACCGCCGCGCAGGTCACTCCGGCGCAGATTTGCTCGAGCATTGCATTGCGGACCGTCCGGTCGTCGCTGAACACCCGGACCTTCACCAGCTCGTGTTTCAGCAGCGCGAGGTCGATTTCGTGCAGGACGGCGGGGGTGAGCCCCTGTTGCCCGACGGCGACGACGGGGTCGAGATGGTGCGCCTGCGCCCGCAACGCGCGGCGCTCGGCCGGAGTGGGCATTTTCATCGGACGAAGTGTACGCGAGGCGCCGCGGCGGCGGCCGGCTTTCGTTTAGCATGGGCGGATCGCCGCCACCGCACGCCTGCATGACCAGCCCCCTCAATCCGTCAAAGAAAAAGCACAAGTTCACCAAATCCTGGATGCACGAGCACAGAAACGACCCCTATGTCCAGGAGGCGCAGCGGCGGGGCTACCGTTCACGGGCGGCGTTCAAGCTGATCGAGATCGCCGAGCGCGACAAGCTGCTGCGACCGGGGATGACGGTTGTCGACCTGGGCGCGGCCCCCGGCAGCTGGTCGCAGGTGCTGCGCGAACGGCTGGGACCGGGCTCCCGGATCCTCGCCATCGACCTGCTGCCGATGGATCCGGTGCCCGGCGTGACGTTCATCCAGGCGGATTTCCGCGACGATGCCGGGCTGGCGGCGGTCGAGCAATCGCTGGCCGGCGCGCAGATCGACCTTGTGGTCTCGGACATGGCCCCCAATCTCTCCGGTATCGATCCCGTCGACCAGGCGCGCAGCGTGCACCTCGGTGAACTTGCGCTGGAGTTTGCGATCAGTCATCTGCGGGCGGGCGGTGATTTGCTGGTGAAGGTGTTCCAGGGCGCGGGTTTGCCGGAGCTGCAGCGGTCGATCGGAGTGCACTTTGCCAAGGTGTACGTCCGCAAGCCCAAGTCGTCGCGTGATCGCAGCCGGGAGACGTTCCTCGTCGGAAAGGGATTTCTGGCCTGATTCCCTCCTGGCGCGCGAGGAAGTGGCCGTTTTTGAATGGTTTTGCCTGTTTTTGATCAAATTTGGCGTGAATCATGCTTTGGATTCGCTGTCCAATGTGTTTCGACGAGTGGTTCGCGGCTAAAATCGTTATTCCGCCTCGCCACGTATCTCCCGGTGTCGGCTGCCGGTTCGCGGACCGCCGGTTTGAAAGGCCCGCAAGGAGCATTGCTTGAACAATCTGCTGAAGAACATCGGCATCTGGCTCGTCATCGGGCTCGTGGTGCTCACCGTCGTCAAGCAATTCGATTCTCGGCAGACGAGAAGTGATTCCGTCCCCTATTCCGAATTCATGGACGCCGCCAAGAGCGGCAAGGTCACGACCGCCACGGTCGAGGGCCGGACGATCAAGTGGTCGAACAACGACAACAAGCGCTACACGACGTACAGCCCCGGTGACATCTGGATGGTGGGCGACCTCGTGAAGTACGGCGTCAAGGTCGAGGCCAAGC
>JBDTNR010000047.1:0-13251 GCA_039933655.1 Betaproteobacteria bacterium
CGATCGGTTGTTTATCCTACCCAAGGTCATCGTGGCGCGAAAGGCGAATATTGCACACGGTTGCCGCCCAAGATCAACATTTGTCGGCAGGCGGCGGGCCACGCCTCATTTTCGGGCACGGTGGACGGGCAAACCAGGCGGAGGCGAGCTTCCCCCCGTTCCTGGGCACGGGCCGCCTGCGGTCCGGTGCTCAAGCAACATTGCGCGGCGCGCCCTCGCTGCACCATACGGCGAGGGCGGAGAAATTGTCCTGCTCGCGTCCACCATGCTCGACGACGTCCTGCTCCATGTCGCGCAGCCATTCGGCGGCGGAGTGGGCGCGCTCCAGCGCGGCCACCATCGCCGCCTCGTCGATGTATTCCCAAAAGCCGTCGCTGCACAGGAGGAACACGTCGCCGTCGACGATCGCGAACGGAGTGGACTCCACCGTCGCGATGAAGTCCTCGTCATGCCCGAGTGCGGCGAAGAGCCGGCTGCGCTGCAGCGATTCGCGCAGTGCGTTCGGCGCAAGGTACCCCGCGTCCACCAGTTTCTGGACCACGCTGTGGTCCTTCGTCTGGGCGACGACGCGGCCACCGCGAAAGCAATAGAGCCGCGTGTCGCCGACGTGGCCCCACACCGCCGTATGATGGATCGTGTCGATGGCGAGCACCGTCGCAGTTGCACGCATCGCGGCCAGCGAATCCTTCGACGTCTGCTGCGTGACGATGGCCCGGTGCGCCGCCTGCAGCGCAGCATCGATCGCCTCCCCCGTGCAGGCCGGCGCCTCCTGGAACGTATTGAGGATCATCCGCACGGCGAGCTTCGACGCGACATCGCCGCCGCCATGGCCGCCCGCACCATCGCTCACCACGCAGAAACAGCCTCCGTCGGCCGTCCAGAATCCGCACGCGTCCTCGTTGCGCTCGCGCCCACCGGGGTTCGACAGTACGGAGACTTCGAGTTGCATGGCGGGGGGACGACGTCCGCTAGGACGCGTCGTGCGTCTGGCCGCGCGCCGGCTGCGGCCGCGCCTTGGCCTGGTAGGCGCGGAGGAATTCCTCGCCGAACAGGAAGTGAAAATCAGTCTCGGCCTCGCGCGCGATCTCGCCGTAGAGCTCCTCGTAGAGATTCCACAGCTTGGCCTTGTGGGTCATCGGCAGCAGCGATCCGCCTTCCGCGCTGTCGGTCAGCCGCTGCTCGAGCTTCCCGGGATCGAATCGGGCGAGAACGGCCGCCAGCGCGGCGCGCATGCCGGCAACGAAGCCCTCCTGGTGCGACCGCAGGCTCTCCCGCGCGTCGGTCAGGCTGCGCAGCGGCGACATGAAACCCTTGCCCGCCGGCATCAGCAGGTGCGCGATCGCGGCGTCGAGATCGGGCGCGAATTTGAGCGGATTGTTGTCGTGCGCGACGATGATCGTCGCATCGGCGCGCACCTCGCGCTTGGCGTGTGCACGCGCCTTCAGCAGGTCCAGGAGCCCGTGCAGCGTCTCGCGCATGACGGCGCCCACCTCCTCCATGAACTGCGGGGTCAGGCCGCCGGGGACGGTCAGGTCGCGCACGCCGGCGCCGCGCAGCAGTGCGGTCAGCAACACGTCGGCACTTTGGGTGCCCGCAGCCGCGGGGACCGGCGGCGCCGGAGCGGCGTTCACAACCGCGGCGTGTGCCGGCGCTGGCGCGGCCGGTACGGGCGCCTCGTGCACCGGCGAAGGGACGATCACCGTGGCGATCCGGTTCTGCGGCACCACGCGGCCGTCCTCCGACCACGACAGCATCGTGCCCTCGCGCAGGATCGTCGTCGTGTCATCCTCGGAAATGTTCTTGTCGGCGGGCGCGAGCCCGGTGGCGCTCACCGCCAGCGTGTAGCCGCCGATGCGCAGTTCGTCGCCCTTGACCAGCGGATGGTCCTGCCCGCGGCCCGCACCGCGCCCGTTGACGAGCAGCGCCACCGTGGTGCCCTGGTCGCGCACCCAGTAGCGCCCGTCGCGAAAGGCGATGACGGCGTGCGTGCGGGAGATGATGCGGTCCGGGTCGGGCAGCAGCAGTGTCGATTCAGGCGAACGCCCGATCGTGCCACCGGCCTCGCCGAACTCGCCGACGATGACCGGGTCGACTGCGGTATCTTTGTAGCGGAGGACTGTGATCGTGAGCATGAACGGCTTGTGCGGGGAAGGCATTCCGGCGAAGGACGGCCGCGCACGGCGGTCCGCGGCGGCAGGCGATGTTCGTGCCCGGCAGAGAATGGCGTGCCGGCCATGCGCTCGTCAAGTGCCGCTCTGGCAAAATGCGGCGGATGAACCCTCGAGTGATCCGGAACCCCCGCGATGAGTGACCACGGCGCGCCCGCCACCGCTGCACCGCGAGTACTGGGAGAATTTGCACGGGAGGCCGGTGCGGGTGTCTCGGCGGCGTTCGTGCTGGTGGCGATGATGCTGCCGCTCGGGCTCATCGCGTTCGCCCCGCTCGGCGAATACGGGGTCGAAGCGGGCCTCTCCGCCGCGCTGGCGGCCGCCATCTTCGGCAACCTCACCGCCATCTTCCTGGGCGGTGCGCTGCTTCCGAACGAGGTACCGCGAGCCTCCTCGGTGTTCCTGTTCGCGGCGTTCATCCTGCGCGTTTCCGGTGATGCCCAACTGCGAGCCTCCGCGACGCACGGCGTTGCCGAAATCCTGTTCCTGGCGGCGCTGTGCCTCGCGCTGACCGGCATCATCCAGATTGCCTTCGGCGTGTTGCGCCTCGGCAACATCGCGCGCTTTGTGCCCTACCCCGTGGTAGCCGGCCTGATGACCGGGCTTGCGATCTCGCTCGTCATCTACGAACTGCCGGAGGTGCTGGGCACGCATGGCGGTGGCGGTGAACACGGGGGCGAGGAAGGCGGCGGACACGGCGGCATCAACGGCTGGACGCTGCTCGTCGGCGTGGTGACGATCGTCGTGTTCGTCATGGTGCGGCGGCGCTGGCCGTCGCTACCGTCGAAACTGATCGGACTCGCCGCGGGTACCGCGGCAGCGGTCGTCATTACCACGCTCATTCATGGCGACGTCGGACCGCGCGTGCCTTTCCTGGGCAAGATCCCGCTGCCTGATGCCTTGTTGGACGCGATCACCGCCGACGGCATCGCGGTCGCACTGCGGTTCGGCTACGACCTGCTGATCACGGCGCTGGCCATCGCTGTGGTCGGCTCGCTCGACAGCCTGCTGGCGGCGGTCGGCGAGGCCGACGGCCCGCTCGACACCGCGCACCATCCCAACCGCCTGCTGGTGGCGCTGGGCTGCGGCAACCTCGTGTCATCGTTGTTCGGCGGCGTCCCGGTGGCGTACTCGTCTCATCACGCGCTCGGCACCCATCACGGCGGCGATCGCAAGCTCTTGTCGAGCATTGCGACGACGGCCACGCTCATGCTGCTGCTCCTCTACGGGGCGCCGCTCCTGCAACTCATTCCCGTCGCGGCGTTGTCCGCGATGATGCTGGTGATCGCCGTCGGCCTGATCGACCGCTGGGCGGGCTCCACGATCGACCGGGTCCGCCGCGGCCAGTACGACAGCGAGCTCATCGTCAACATCGCGCTGGTGGTGCTCGTGGCCGGCGTGACGATCGCCTTTGGCCTCGTCGCGGCGGTGCTGACGGGCCTCATCCTGTCGATGGGCCTGTTCCTCGCCGTAATGAACCGGTCACTGATCCGCTCGGTGCGCACCGGCACTACGCGCGGCTCGCGCCGCGTGTATCCGCCGGAGCATGCGAGCCTGCTGCGCGTCGAAGGGCACCGCATCAAGCTGCTCGAACTCGACGGCGCCATCTTCTTCGGCACCGCCGATCGCCTCGCGTTCGAGGCGATGCGCGCAGCCGAGGGCGCGCAGTTCCTGATCATCGACCTGCGGCGGGTGACGATGATCGACGCCTCGGGCGCGCTGATGCTGCAAAAACTGACGCGGCTGATGCAGGAACAGCACGTCAAACTCCTGCTGGCGCACATCAGCGCGACCAGCCGGCTCGGTCGCGCCGTACAGAGCGCGGGCGTGTTCACGCAACGCCATCATTCCGACTGGTTCGACGACGCTGACCGCGCGCTCGAGTGGGCGGAGCGGCAGTTGCTAGACGAAGCGCGCATCGGGGCGAGCGACCACGAACTCGAGATCGGCGAGTTCGCGCTCATGCAGGGGCTGTCCGCCGCCGAGCTCGACTTCATGAAGCCGTATCTCGACCGCCAGCTATTCCCCGCCCGCGCGGCGCTGTACCACGAAGGACAGCTGGGCGACCGCGTCTACCTGCTGGCACGCGGCGCCGTCAGCATCGTCGCCGAGGATCCGGAGGCGAAGGGCAAGCATCGGCGAGTCGTGACGCTCGCGCCCGGCGTCATATTCGGCGAGTCGGCGATCATCGAGGGCGGCACCCGTTCGGTCACCGCCATCGCCGAGGACGAAGTGGTGACGTACAGCATGTCGCGCAGCAATCTCGAGGCCATCTACGCGCGCAACCCGGACCTCTACCG
Source organism: Betaproteobacteria bacterium (assembly GCA_039933655.1). Classification (GTDB taxonomy): domain Bacteria; phylum Pseudomonadota; class Gammaproteobacteria; order Burkholderiales; family Casimicrobiaceae; genus VBCG01. The sequence continues at coordinate 4,469 of JBDTNR010000047.1, forward strand.
ACGCATCGTGCTCAACATGCTGGGCCACCTGTCCGGCCTGCTGCGGATGGCCAGCGCCATCCTGCGCGACACCAGCGAGTCGGTGGAGTGACGGTGGGAGTGCGGCGCGCGCAGCCGCCGGCCGGCGCGCTGCCTTAAGTCTTGTCGGTGGCGGTACTGCCGGTCGAGTAGGCGCGCCGGAACTCACGCTCGAACACTGACCAGAAATCGTCCTGCGCCTCCTTCGCGATGTCCTCATAGAGATCGAGCAGCAGATCCCACTGCCGGGCCTTGCGATTGGCGGGAAGGAAGCGATCGAGCGCGCTCTTGGCTTCGAGCCGCTGGTCGAACTGATCGGGCGCGAAGCGCTTGAGCAGGCTCTGTAGCGCCGCCTCGATGCCCGCCGCGAGGCCGCGGTCGTGCGCGCGCAGGTCGTCGTACGCATCGGTGACTGCGCGGACTGGCCCCATGAGGTCGGTGCGCTCGGGCGCGAGCAGGTGGCGCAGCGCGACGTCGACGTCCCACGCCGCCTTCAGCGGGTTCACCGCTCGCGGTCCGATGATCGTCATCTCGGCGTGGATGCTGCTCTTGGCCTGCGAACGCAGCCGCAGCATGTCGACGGTGCCGGCCGTCATTTCGCGCAGCAGCTTGCCCAGCTCCTCCATTGTCTGCGCGTTCATCCCGTCGGGCAGATGCAACTCCGGCACCCCGAGCCCGCGCAGGAGCGCCGCCTGCAATTCCGCGAGCCGCGCCGGATCGTCGCCGGCTGCCGCGGAGGCGCCGGGATCGCTTGGGGATGACTCGGAAGATGGGGGAGGCGTGGGGTTCGACATGGGGCAAACGATGAAGGATCTCGCCACCGGACCGCGCCTTTGCGGCGCGGCTTTGAAGTCTACTGCAACTTTCCGTTCGCCGGAACCGGCTGCGCCGCTGCGGCGCTTGCGTACGATGGCACTATAGCGAGTGACGCGATGCGCGAGCGGGCTTGAAGGGCCCGAAACGCGTCGCCGCCCTCCTTTTCGGGACCCGATCATGACCACGCACACCGCCACCGCCGCCATCCCCGCCACACTGGTTCCGGGCGACGGCATCGGACCCGAGATCACCGACGCCGTCGTCACGATTCTGGACGCATTGGGGGCACCCTTCGCCTGGGACTTGCAGCAAGGTGGAATGGCCTCCATCGAAGCGACCGGCGATCCGCTGCCGCAGCCGCTGCTCGACAGCATCCGGCGCACGCGGCTGGCGCTGAAGGGGCCACTGACCACTCCGGTCGGCGGCGGGTTCCGCTCGGTCAACGTGCGCCTGCGCGAGGAGTTCAAGCTGTATGCCAATGTCCGGCCGGCGCGCACGCTGATCCCCGGCGGCCGCTACGACGACATCGACCTCGTGATGATCCGCGAGAACCTGGAGGGACTCTACGTCGGCTTCGAGCACTACATTCCGATCGACGGCGACCCTCATGCCGCGGCGATCTCGTCGGGTATCAATACGCGGGCGGGCTCGCGCCGCATCGCCGAATTCGCCTTCGAGTACGCGGTGAAGAACGGCCGCAGGAAAGTCACGATCGTGCACAAGGCCAACGTGCTGAAGGCGCTCACCGGCATCTTCCTCGAGACGGCGAAGGACGTGGCCAGGCGATACGAGGGCCGCGTCGCCGCCGACGAGCGCATCGTCGATGCCTGCGCGATGCAGCTCGTGCTGAACCCCTGGCAGTTCGACATGATCGTCACCACCAATCTCTTCGGGGACATACTGTCCGACGAGATCGCCGGACTGGTCGGCGGCCTCGGGATGGCGCCCGGCGCCAACATCGGCGACGGCGCCGCCATTTTCGAAGCCGTCCACGGCTCGGCGCCGGACATCGCGGGCCGCGGCATCGCCAATCCGCTCGCGCTGCTGCTCGCCGCGGCGATGATGCTCGATCATGTCGGCAAGCTCGATCTCGCGACCCGCCTGCGCCGTGCGATCGACGCCACACTTTGCGAAGATGGCGTGCGCACCGGCGATCTGGGGGGCAAGGCGACCACGAAGGAACTTACCGCGGCCATCGTGAAGCGGCTCGGTTGAATGAGCGGCGCAGGATTCACGGCGCGCTTTACTCGCTCCATGACACCGGCCGCGGCACGTTCGACCGTACCGATGTCCGCGGCGAGCGTATGATCATCGCCAGTCGCGAGTAGCAGCCGTCGGCGCGTGGACAGAACGCGCCGACGTACCGATAATGGCCGCCACCCGCGGTCGCCAATGGAAACGAAGTCGCGTCGCCGCGCCAACCGGTCACAGAACCGGTGCGGGCGAACGGGCGATGCCGGATGCGGCAACGTGCAACGAAGTCATGGGGGGAGTGATTCATGTTGTTCGGCACGAGCGGGTTCGGTGGGGTCGGCCGTGCATTCGGTCTCGGGACGCGGTTCCACCCACGGCCTGCGCCGCCGGTCGCTGACGGCGTCTCCGTTTTCGCCCTGTAGCGTGCCATCAACCCCAACCTTCCATACGACATGACATTTTCCGATCCGACCTTCTGGGTCGCGCTGCTACAGATCATCGGCGTCAACATCGTCCTTTCCGGGGACAACGCCGTCGTCATCGCGCTCGCCGCACGCTCGCTGCCGCCCAAGCAGCAGAAGCAGGCCGTGCTGTGGGGCAGCGGCGCCGCCGTGGCGATGCGGATCGCGCTGACGATCGTCGCGGTGGAACTCTTGCGGTTGCCCTACCTCAAGCTTATCGGCGCGGCGCTGCTGCTGTGGATCGGCATCCAGCTGCTGCTGCCGGAGAAGGAGGACGGCGAAGGCGGCGCCCGCGCCAACACCGGCATGATCTCGGCCATCCGCACGATCCTCATTGCCGACCTGGTGATGAGCCTCGACAACGTGATCGCCGTGGCGGCGGCCGCCAAGGGCAACCTGACGCTGCTGGTCCTGGGCCTGCTGATCAGTATTCCCATGGTGATCTTCGGCAGCACGCTGCTGATGAAATTCATGGAGCGCTGGCCGATCATCATCACGATCGGCGCCGGCCTGCTCGGCTGGGTCGCCGGCGAAATGGCCGTCGGCGATCCGTTGGTCAAGGAGTGGGTCGACACCAACGCCGGTTGGCTTCACTACGCGGCACCGGCACTGGGCGCCGTGCTCGTCGTCCTGATCGGGAGATGGCTTGCGTCGCGCTCGGCCGAGGAGGGGGTGCACCGGCCGGTGGTCGTCGATCTCGCGTCCGCCGCCGATCAGCATGCGGCGCCCGCAACCGCCGTTCGACCGCGAGTGCTGCTGGCCGCCGACGGCACGCCTCCCTCGCTGCGCGCCGTGGGCCGCTTCATCGAGCAGTTGCGCTGGTATCGCGAACCGGTGGCGGTCGACCTCGTCAACGTGCAAGCGCCCGTGCACCGCGACGTCAGCACGTTCGTCGAGGAGGACGCGATCAAGGACCTGCATCACGAAGAGGGGATGGAGGCATTGCGCCCGGCACGGGAGATGCTCGAGCACGCCGGCGTACCGTGCGTCGTCCATATCGGCGTCGGTGAGTTCGCCCATGTCGTCGCCCACTACGCGTCGACGCTTGGTTCGCGCCAGATTTTCATCGCCGACAACGCGCGCACGGAAGGCGACGCGCTCGGCGCGGCCCTGGCCGACCTCTGCGAGCATGCGCAGGTGCCGGTGAGCGTCATCCGCTAGCGGTAGCGCAGGTTCGCGGCGCTGTCGCCGCGGAGAGGATTCGTCCATGAAGATTCGCGCTGCCGTATTGAACGCCATCGGCGCCCGGGCGCCCTTTGCCGAGTCGAAGCCGCTCTCCATCGAGGAGATCGATCTGGACGGCCCCGGCCACGGCGAGGTGCTGGTGAAGATTGCCGCCGCCGGCCTCTGTCATTCGGACCTGTCGGTCATCAATGGCGATCGACCGCGCCCGATGCCGATGGCGCTGGGGCACGAGGCCGCGGGTGTCGTCGAAGCGGTCGGCGAAAACGTGGACGATCTGCAGCGCGGCGATCACGTCGTCATGGTGTTCGTCCCGAGTTGCGGGCATTGCCCCCCCTGCGCCGAAGGCCGGCCGGCGCTGTGCGAGCCCGGGGCCATGGCCAACGGCGCCGGCACGCTGCTCTCCGGCGCGCGCCGCCTGTCGCGCCACGGCGTGCCGATCAATCATCACCTCGGCTGCTCGGCATTCGCCGAATACGCGACGGTGTCCCGGCGTTCGCTGGTGCGGATCGATCGCGACCTGCCGCTCGACGAGGCGGCGCTGTTCGGCTGCGCCGTGCTGACGGGCGTCGGCGCCGTCGTCAATACGGCGCAGGTGCGCGCTGGCGCAACGACCGCCGTCGTCGGCCTGGGCGGCGTCGGACTCGCCTCGGTGCTCGGCGCACGTGCCGCCGGCGCGCGGCACATCATCGCCGTCGACCTCTCGGACGCCAAGCTGGAACTCGCCCGCTCGCTCGGCGCGACGCACACGTTCAACGCCTCCGATCCGTCCTGCCAGGAGGAGATTCGCGAAGCGACACATGGCGGCGTCGAGTATGCGTTCGAGCTCGCGGGCTCGGTCCGCGCGCTGGAGCTCGCGTACCGGATCACCCGCCGCGGCGGTATGACGGTGACCGCCGGCCTGCCGCCGCCAACCGCCACGATGCCACTGTCGCCCGTCAATCTCGTCGCCGAAGAGCGCACGCTGAAGGGCAGCTACATCGGCACCTGCGTGCCGTCGCGCGATATCCCGCGCTTCGTCGACCTGTACCGCCAGGGTCGGCTCGCCGTCGATCGGCTGCTGACCGGTACGCTCGCGCTCAACGATATCAATCGTGGCTTCGACCTGCTGCACGAAGGCAAGGCCGTGCGTCAGGTCGTCGTGTTCTAGAGCGACGCGCAGTCCACGCCAGCACCCGCCAAGCGTGCGACGACCGTCTGCCGGCGGCCTCCGGTATCATCATCGGATGCCTTCCGCGCAAAGCCGGCAGTCAGCACGAGTCGTCTTCCTCGATCGCGACACCTTTCCGGCGACGATCGCGCTGCGGCCATTTTCGTTTCCGCACGAGCTGCAGGTGTTCGCAGCCACGGCCACGGATCAGGTGGCGGCGCGGATCGCCGGCGCCGACATCGTGATCACCAACAAGGTGCCGGTGCGCGCCGCGGCCATTGCCGGCGCGCACCGGCTTTTGATGATCGCCGTCGCCGCCACCGGCTACGACATGGTCGACGTCGCCGCCTGCGCGACGCGCGGCATCATCGTATCGAACATTCGCAATTACGCCGTGCACACTGTCCCCGAACACACGTTCGCGCTGATGCTCGCGTTACGCCGGAGCATCGGCGCCTATCGGCAATCGGTGGCCGACGGCGCGTGGCAGCGGTCGGGACAGTTCTGTTATTTCGACTTTCCGATCCACGACCTCGCAGGCTCGACGCTCGGCGTCATCGGCGACGGCGCGCTGGGACAGGCCGTTGCCGACCTGGGCCGCGCGTTCGGCATGCGCCCGCTGTTCTCGGGCTACAAGGGCGTGCCGGGCATGGGTCCGCTGTATACGCCATTCGAGGACGTGCTGCGCACGAGCGATGTCATCACGCTGCACTGCCCGCTGACGCCCGCCACCCGCAACATGATCGCGGCACCGGAATTCGCGCTGATGGAACGCCGGCCGCTGCTGATCAACACCGCACGCGGTGGCCTCGTCGATGAGGGCGCCCTGGCGAATGCGTTGCGCGCGGGGCAGATCGCCGGCGCGGCATTCGACGTCGCGACGGCCGAGCCGCCGCCGGCGGATCATCCGTTCATGGGGCTCATGGCCCTGCCCAACTTCATCCTGACGCCGCATGTCGCGTGGGCCAGCCACGAAGCGATCCAGGGGCTTGCCGACCAGCTCGTCGAGAACATCGAGCTGTTCCGGCGCGGCACGCCGCGCCACGTCCTGACGCCCTGACGCCCGTCGTCAGATCAAAAGTTTTTTCAGCGTGTCGGGATTCTTGACGACGGCCTTCTGGCGCACCGCCGGCGCGCCATAGAGCGCCGCGGGCGGATTGGTTTCGAGCTTCGAAATCACGGCGGCATCGCTGCACTTCGGATCGAACACCACGCCGACCTCGGCGCCGGCGACCGCGCCCACCGAGAAACATGCCTGTCCGAGCTTGGCGTTCAGCGGCTTCAGGATGCCCGCCGCAACGAGATCCGTCGCCGGTCCGCTGCCCGCGAGCTGGATTTCGAACGTGTGCGCCCGCGCCGGAGGCAGCACGTTGATGACCGACGGCATCGCCGTCAGCTCGCGGCGCAGCGCGTCATCGCTCACCGACGCCGGCAGGCCGTCGACCTTCAGCACCACCTTGCGGCCGCTGACATACACGTGCTGCAGGAAGAAATCGCGCGAGAACTCACTGGCGATTCTCGTGCCGATCGCCTTCAGCGCCTCCTCCTCGCTGTTCCAGCTGCCCTCGCCCGCCGGCAGCTTCGTGTTGTAGTAGATCTCCTCGCCGGTGGCACGGTCGATGCACTTGATCGTCCAGCCGTTGAGCGCGTACTTGGTCACCACGACGCCGGATGCGGCGAGCCGCATCGACAGCCGCTTGATCTTCGCCTCGCCCTCGACGATGAAATCGGGCCCGGCCTTGGGATCGCTCGCGCGGGACGCGTCCTCCGACCAGGTGCGAAAGCCGAACGACTTGATGCGCTCCTTCAGGATGTTCTCGGCGGCGAGCGACGGTTGCGGCGGCGCATCGGGCGCATCGGCGTCGCGCGTGACGATCCGCACGGCGACCCGCGGATCGCCGCTGGCGCGGATGAAATCGACGCGCTCGTTGCGCGACATTTCGTTCAGCGATTTCTGCACCGCCTTCATGTTGACGACGGCCTCGGTCGTGATCGACACCAGGCCGTCCTTGCCGGTCTGCGGCGCGCTTTCGCGCATGACCGTCGTCACGTAGTCGCCGCTCTTCGACAGCAGCTTGTCGCGCAGCAGGTCGTAGTTCTTCGCGACCGAACCGGATTCCACCAGCAGCCCCACGGCCTTTTCGACGAGCTGGCTGCGTGAATCGGCACGCAGGTCGCTTTGCAGCAGCGCCTGGTCGGTCTGGTAACGCGGCTGGCTCGGATCGACCAACCCGACCGCGGAAATGACGAGCGCGCCGGGGTCGGCCTTCGGCACCGGGGCCGCGAGTGGCGCGACCGACGTGGCGACCGGCGCAGCAACGGGTGCCGGCGCATCCGCCGCCGCGGGGACCGATGCAGCGCTCGGTGCGGCGGGCGGCGTGGCGGCCGCCTGCACGGTCTTCTGGCCGGCGCCGTCGCCGCGACCCTGCATTGCGAACCAGACGCCGGCCGCCAAGGCGATCACCACCACGGCGCCGACGACGGCGACGGCGGCGCCCTGCGACTTGCGTTGCGGCGGCGCTGTCGTGCCGGCGGCGCCGGTGAACCCAACCGGCCGCGACGCGGTGGATGGCATTCCCGTCGTCGTCGCTTTGGTGCCGGCGGGTGGCGGAACCAGCGTGGTTTCGCCCGTTGCCGCGCGTTCCGCATGGGCGGCCGCGTTCAGGGCTTCGGCAAATTCCTCCGCCGACTGGAAGCGTTCGTCAGGTTTCTTCGCCAGCGCACGGCGCACCACGACGTCCATCTCGCCCGGAATCTGCACGTTGAAGCGCGACGGCGGCAGTGGATCTTCCTCCAGTACCTTGCGCATCGTGATCGTCGCGTTGCCGCTGAACGGCCGCTCGCCGGTCAGGAACTGGTACAGCATCACGCCGACGGAAAAGAGATCCGAGCGTCCGTCGACCGGCAGGCCCAGAATCTGTTCTGGCGACATGTACGCGGGCGTGCCGAGTACCGTGCCCACCTGTGTCAGGTCCGACGATTCGAGGTGCGCGATGCCGAAGTCGGCGACCTTGGCCGTGCCGTTGTCGAGGATGAAGATGTTCGAAGGCTTGATGTCGCGATGAACGACGCCCAGCTTGTGCGAATAACCGAGCGCGGCGAGGATCTGCGACAGGATGCGGACGGTGTCGGCGGTCGCGAAGCGCTCGTTCGACTCGAAGTAATCCTTGAGTTCGCGGCCCTTGACGAGCTCCATCGCGATGTACCAGACGCCGGCGTCCTCGCCGAATTCGTAAATCGCCACGATGTTGGGATGCGTGAGCCGCCCCGCGGCCTGCGCCTCGCGGCGGAAGCGCTCGAGGATCTCCGTTGCGTGCGCGCCGGCGAGCGCGTCGGGCCGGATGGTCTTCAGCGCGACGACGCGCTGAATCATCGGGTCGTACCCCTCGTAGACGACGCCCATGGCGCCGCGCCCCAGCTCGCGCCGGACTTCGTATTTCCCGAGTTTGATGAACTCCGCCATCCAGCGACTCCACGTCGGCAACTCAAGTACGCTCGGCCTGGCGCGGACAAATGGCGCAGGGCGCAATGTTCATCGCAGGCTGTCGGTGCGCAAACACGCGCTACCGAACGGCGCGCGCAACGCGCGCATGATCGGCGCGCTTCGTAGCTCCTGCTACGCGGAAAGCACCCGGCCGCCCGAGGCTTTCCGCGCCGCGTTTCTTCGGGCAGGCGAATTGAGGGTCAGACTCGCATTCCGGGGCAGATTGCGAATTGAGTGCGAAATGAGGGACTGTCCCTCATTTCCCGTTACTTGTACTTGCTGTCGATTTCCCATACGGATTTCTGCACGAGGCGCTGCACCATCGTGTCGAGGCCGGCGCCGCCCTGCTGCGAATTGGAAACGCCGAGCGCCGAGCTCGACGTCGCGCCGACTTCCATCTTCTCCTCCGTGTACCCCTGCGCCAGCTGCTCGGTGGTCTCGGCATTGATGATCTTGTAGCGCATGCCGATCACCCAGA
>JBDTNR010000048.1:0-13205 GCA_039933655.1 Betaproteobacteria bacterium
GGCGCGTCTCGGGCATGACGTGCATGTCATCTACTGCGAAGATGCGTTCGATCTGGTGCGTGGGAAGCAGACACCTCGACCCTATGAGCTACCGTCGGGCGTCACGGTTCATCCCTTGAAGAGCCGGTTCGGTCCGCTCTCGCCGCTAACCCGTCACTGCCGTCGCTGCAACTTGAGGCGCCCCGCGCCGAACAGCGCCAGGAACGCGGCGAGCAGCAACAGCGCAACCGGCGAATCGACCGGGATCGGCACCGATGGATCGAGCGGCGTCACCACGTTGACCGGCGCCGTCGCCGGCGGCGCGTTGCCGCCGGTGGTCTGCAGCGCACTGGTCACGTTGGTCACCACCCCCAGCGACGACGACGTGACGCTGACGACGATCGTGCAGCCGCCCGCCGGAATCGATGATCCCGTCGCCATCGTGATCAGAGCGGGTGTCACTGTCACGCCCGTGCACGTCCCCGTGTTGCCGCCGGTGGCCGTCAGGCCGGCCGGCATCGGGTCGGTGAAGGGTGCGGTGAGCACCACCGGCGCGCCCGTCGCGTTCCCCAGCGTGATTGTCAGCGTGGCCTTGCCGTCCTGCGCGATCACTCCCGGCGCGATCGCCTTCGCGAGCGAGACCGCGCCTCCGGTGACCGTGATCGGCGCGCTTGCCGGCGGCGCGCTGCCACCGGTGGTCGACAGCGGTCCCGTCGTGTTGGTGACCGTACCCGCCGTCGACGACGTGATGGTCACGACGATGGTGCAGCCACCAGGCGGAATTGCCGTGCCATTGGCCACCGATATCATCGTCGACGTCACCGTCACCCCGCTGCACGTTCCGGTATTGCCGCTCGTCGTCGTCACGCCGGTGGGCATCGTATCGGTGAACGCCGCCGTCAGTGTCAACGGCACCGCCCCCGGGTTGCCCAGCGTGATCGTCAGCGTCGCCGTGCCGCCCGCGGCGATGGTCGCCGGCGCGATCGACTTGGTCAGCGTCGGCCCCGATCCAACGGTGATCGGTGCACTCGCCGGCGGCGCACTGCCACCGCCGGTCGACAGCGGTCCTGTCGTGTTCGTGACCGTCCCCGGCGTCGATGACGTGATCGTCACGACGATCGTGCAGCCACCGGGCGGAATCGTTCCACCATTGGCCATCGTGATCGTCGTCGACGTCACCGACACTCCACTGCACGTGCCGGTATTGCCGCTCGTCGTCGTCACGCCCGCGGGCATGGTGTCGGTGAACGCCGCCGTCAGCGCCAACGGCACCGCCCCCGGATTGCCCAGCGTGATCGTCAGCGTCGCCGTGCCGCCCGCGGCAATGGTCGCCGGCGTGATCGCCTTCGCAAGCGTCGGTCCCGAACCGGAACCCACGGTGATCGGCGCGCTTGCCGGCGGCGCGGTACCGCCACTGGTCGACAGCGACCCTGTCGTGTTCGTGACCGTCCCCGGTGTCGATGACGTGATCGTCACGACGATCGCGCATCCCCCCACGGGCAGCGTCGAGCCGCTAGCCATCGTGATCGTCGTCGGCGTGACGGTGACGCCGGCGCAGGTGCCGGTGTTGCCGCTCGTCGTGGTGAACCCCGCCGGCATCGTATCGGTGAAGGCGGACGTCAGCGTCAGTGGGACCAGCCCCGGGTTGCCGAGCGTGATCGTCAACGTGGCGGTGCCGCCGGCGGCAATGGTCGCGGGCGCGATGGTCTTGACGAGCGTCGGCCCCGTGCCGGAGCCCACGGTGAGCGGTGCACTGGCCGGCGGTGTCAAGCCGGCACTCGTCTGCAGCGAGCTCGTGGTGTTGGTGACGGTCCCCGGCGTCGACGACGTGATGGTCACGACGATCGTGCAGCCACCCGGAGGTATCGCCGACCCGCTCGCCATCGTAATGAAGGCCGGATTGACGCTCACGCCAGGACAGGTGCCGGTGTTGGCGCTGGTCGTCGTGACGCCCGATGGCATCACGTCGACCAAGATCGCCGTCAGCGGCAAGGGGGTCGTGTTGATGTTGCCCAGCGTGATCGTCAGCGTCGCGCTGCCGCCCACGGCGATCGTGCCGGGCACGATGGTCTTGGTCAGCGTCGAAATGCTGGCGGTCACCGCCAGCGGCGCGCTGGCAGGCGTCGTGGTGCCGCCGGTCGTCTGCAACGTCCCGGTGGTGTTGGTGACCGTCCCTGGCGTGAACGACGTGATGGGCACGACGATCGTGCACCCGCCGGGCGCGATGGCGGATCCGGAGGCCATCGTGATTGACGTTGCGGTGACAGTCACACCCGGGCAGCTGCCGGTGCTGGTGCCCGTGGTCGTCACACCCGCCGGCATCGTGTCGGTGAACGCCGCGGTGAGGAACAACGGCGCAACATTGGGATTGGCCAGCGCGATCGTCAGCGTGGACGCGCCACCTGCCGTGATCGTCGACGGCAGGATCGTTTTCGTCAGCGCCGAACTGATGACGGTGACGAGCAGTGGCGCCTGCGCCGACGGCGCGGTTCCCGTCGACGTGACCAGCGGATCGGTGATGTTGGTCACGGTGCCCGGCGTGCTCGACGTGATCGTGACGACGATGACGCAGCCTCCGGCGGCAATGACGGTGCCGGATGCCACGGTGACGGCGCCGGACGTCACGACGGCACCGCAGGTGTTGGTGACGACGCCGGTGGTCGTCACCCCCGCCGGCATCGTGTCGCCGAACGCTGACGTGAGCGTAATCGGCGTCGGGTTGCTGTTGCCGAGCGTCAGCGTCAGCGTCGACGCACCGCCGATGCCGATGCTGGCCGGCGCAATGGACTTCGCAAGCGTCGGCGGGGCGCTGACCGTCAGGTCGGCCGATGCCGGCGGGGCGTCGCCGGCATTGGTGGTCAGCGTGCCGGTCGTGTTGGTCACGGTGCCCGGCGTCGACGACGTAATCGCGACGACGATCGTGCAGGCACCGACGGGGATCGCCGTCCCGGCCGCGACCGCGACCGAATTGGCCGTGACGGTGACGCCACCGCAGGTGCCGCTGTTGGGACCGGTGATCGACACGCCGGCCGGCATCGGGTCGGTGAACTGCGCGGAAAGCGTGATCGGCACCGCATTCGGATTGCCGAGCGTCAGCGTGAGCGTCGCCGGGCCGCCGGCGGCGATCGCCGATGGCGCGATCGACTTGGCCAGCGTGGGGGCGAGCGCGGTGACGGTCAGCGGGGCCTGCGCGGCCGGCGCCGTGCCGGTCGTGGTCAAGAGCGGATCGGTCTGGTTGACGACCGCGCCCGGCGTGCTCGACGTGATCGCGACGACGACCGTGCAGCCGCCGGCCGGAATGCTCGTCCCGGAGGGCACCGTCACGGCACTGGCGATCACTACCGCGCCGCACGTATTGGTGACGACGCCGGTCGTGGTGACGCCCGCCGGCATGGGATCGTTGAAGGCCGCAGTCAGCGTGATCGGATCCGCGTTACTGTTGCCGAACGTCAGCGTCAGCGTCGACGAACCACCTATCGCAATGCTCGCTGGCAGCATGGTCTTGGCCAGCGTGGGCGGCGCGTTGACGATCAGCGTGGCCGTCGCGGGCACGGCGTTGGTTCCGGCGTCGGTGATAAGTCCTCCCGCCGGGATCGTGTTGACGTAAGTGCCGGAGGTCGGCGACGTGACGTCAACCACGATCGTGCAGCCGGTGGCGGGCAGCGCGGCGCCGCTGGCATAGGTGATGGTGCCGCTGTTCGCCGTCGCCGTGACGCTCGCGAGCGTGCAGGTGCCGGACAGGTTCGGCGGGTTCGCGATGACTAGTCCGCCAGGCAGCGTGTCGACGAGCGGCGCCGTCAGTGTTCCCGCCACCGCGTTGCCGTTGCTCAGCGTCAGCGTGAGCAGCGACGTCATGTTCACGCCGATGGTCGTCGGCGTGAAGCTCTTGCTCACACCCGGCGGGCCGAGCACGATCAGCGTGCTCGACGCCGGATCGACGTTGCTGACACCCTGGGCCGTGGTCAGCGCGCCGGCCGGAATCGTGTTGGTGTAGCCATTCGGCGTGTTCGACAGTACGTTGACGGTGATCGTGCACGACCCGTTGTTGCCGATGGTGCCGTTGGTGAGGGCGATGGTGTTGCCCGACGCCGGGGCCGAGACCGCACCGCCCGTGCAGGTTGTCTGCGGGTTGGGTGTGGTGGAGGTGACGAGACCTGGCGGCAACGTGTCCGTCAGCGCGACATTGGTCAGCACCAGCGCGTTGGGATTGGCGATCGTGATCGTCAGCACCGAACTCTGTCCAGGCAGCACGGTGTTCGGGCTGAAGCTCTTCGTCAGCGGCGGCGACGTCACGACGTTGAGCGTCGCCGATGCCGGATTCGGATTCTGGTAGCCCTCGGTGGAACTCACCCCTCCGGCCGGAATCGTGTTGGTGAAGGCGCCCAGGCTGTCCGCGACGACGTTGACGTAGACGTGGCAGTTGGTTTCGGGATCGATGTCCGCGCCGGTCACGGTCACCGTGCTCGCACCCGCCACCGCGTTGACGGAACCGTTGACGCAGGTGGTGCTGGCGTTCGGCGGATTGGCCACCGTCATGCCGGGCGGCAGCGTGTCCGTGAACGACACGTTGTGCAGCGTCACCGGCGGCAGCGCCGTCGGGTTGAGCGTCGACAGCACGCGGATGTCCATCAGCACCGGCTGGCCGACGGACGCGCTGGTGGGATTGAAGCTCTTCATGACGCCCAGTCCCTGCAATGTCGACAGCGTTGCCGTCGTCGCGAGGCTGTTGGTGATGCCCTGCGTCGTCGTGACGGCGCCGACCGGAATCGTGTTCACCAGGTTCAGGAAGCGTACGGACGTGACGTTGACGAACACCGAGCACGTCGACGCGGCGGGCAGCGTCGCCCCCGACAGCGTGATCGTCGCGGTGCCCGGCACGGCGGTCACCGTGCCGTTGGTGCACGTGGTGCTGATGTTGGGCACCGCATGGACTTCCATGCCGTTCGGCAGGTTGTCGGTAAACGAAAGGTTGTTCACCGCGGACGGCGACCCGACCGGATTGGTGAGGTCGATCTGCAGCACCGACGGTTGGCTTCCGGACACGCTGACCGGGTTGAAGCTCTTGTTGATGCCGATGGAAATCGTCGTCACCTTGCCGAGCGTCGCGGACACGGCGGCGGTGTTCGAGGCGCCTTCGTTGGACGTGATGTTCCCGATCGGAAGGGTGTTGGGCCAGTTGGTCGGGTTGTTGCTCGTCAGCACATTGAACAGCAGGTCGCAATTGCCGCCGGCGGCGATGCTGGCGCCGGTGAGCGTGACGGTATTGCTGCCCGGAGTGGCGACGATGACGGGCGAACCGGCGCAGGTGGTGCTGGCGCCGGCGGGATTGGCCACCACCAGGTTGAGCATCGGCCCGTCGGTGATCGCGACACCGGTCAGCGGCGTGACCGATGGATTGCTGACGCGCACGGTGACCCGCGAAACGCCGCCATTGGCCACGCTCGTCGGCGTGAACGACTTCGTCGCGGTGAGCCCGGACGTGACGGTCAGGTTGGCACTGGCGGGTGACGGGTTCTGTGCGTTCTGGTCGTTGTTGAGCGCCAGCGCGGGAATGGTGTTGGTGCGCACACCCACCGTGTTGCCGACGACGTTCACTCTGAAATTGCAGTTGCCGTTGGCCGGAATCGTGGCGCCGGCGATCGACACCGTGTTGCCCAGTGCGGCGGCCGTCACGACGCCATTGACACAGGTAGTCGTGGTGCCAGGTGTCGCGCTGACGATGACGCCCGCAGGCAGGGTGTCGGTCAACGACGAATTGGTCAGCGGAGTTGCCGTCTGATTCGACATCACGACGGTGAGCACCGAGGTTCCGCCCTGGACGACGCTCGTCGGCAGGAACGCCTTGCTCACCGACGCCGCGGCGATCATGACGACGTTGACCGAAGTGCCCCCGGGATTGGTGATGCCACCGTCGCCGGTGATGCCGCCCGCCGCGATCGCATTGGTGAACGTTGCGCCGAGCGGCGTGCCAATCGGGGTGTTCGCGTTGAACTGGATCTGGCAAACGCCCGGCGCGGCCCCGATGCCGCCCGTGATGGTGCCGCCGGTCCAGGAAAGCGACGAAGAGCCCGGCGTGTTGGAGAACGTGCCGCCCGAACATCCGGCCGTTGCGTTGAAGTTGTTCGGGTTCGAGATCACCATCTGGTTGGCGCCGACGATGGGCAGGTTGTCGGTGAACTGCACGCCGGACACGGGACCGGTCGAGTAGTTGCTGATCGTGATGGTGAACGTCACCGGCTGGCCCGGGGCGGCGTTGGCCGGGTTTGCCGTCTTGGCGACCGTCAGCTGGCTGTTGACGTTGAGCGTCGCCGACGCGGCCGGGCTGCCCAGGTTGCCCGGGTTGGTGACGGCGTTGGCGGGAATGCTGTTGAGGTACACACCGGACGCGGAGGCCACGACGGGCACGGAAACGCGGCAGCGACGCGTGCCGCCGGTGATGCCGACGACGGCGTTGGCGACGGTGAACGACGTCGATCCCGGCACGGCGGTCACGGTGCCGTTGGTGCCGCCGCCGTTGGTCGTGCAATCGATGACGACCGGCAGCGTGCTGCCGACGACCAGGCCTGTCGGCAGCGAATCCGTGAAGCTCGTGATGGTCAGCGGATTGACGGTCGACGAGTTGCCGATGTCGATCCGCGCATAGACTTCCTGCCCGGCGACGATCGGCGTCGCGCCGATGTTCGAGCCGCCCAACGTCGCCACGAACAACTTGGCCAGTGTGATCGGCGAGTTGACGGTGACCGACCGGTTGAACGTCGCGCTGGAGAGGCCACGAGTGTTGCCGATGGCATTGGCCGGAACGATGTTGGCAAAGACTTGCGAGGTGCCGGCGACCGTGTTGGCGACGACCCTCGCGGTGACCGTGCAGCTCCCCGCCATGCCGATGGTGCCTCCCGTCAGCGTGACGCTCGGGTCGCCGGGGTTCGCGGTCACGACGCCGTTGACGGCGCCGGTGCCGGTGCAAACGATTGTCGGGTTCGGAACCGCGGCGACGACGAGCCCCGCGGGCAGCGTGTCGGTGAACGTCGTCAGCGGAATCGTCGATCCGGCGTTCGCGTTCGTCAGCACGATGGACAGCGTGATCGGCTCGCCGGCCAGTGCGGTCGCGGGCGCGAATGTCTTGACGCCGGTCGGGTTGGTCAACGACTTGATCGACAGCGTGGCGACGGCGGGCGTGGTGTTGGTCACGACACTCGCCACTTCCGTCGCCTGGAAGCCAGCGGTCGCGCCGCCCGGCGTGAAGCCGTTGGCGGGACCATTCGCCGGAATCGTGTTCTGCCAGTTGCCGGGAACGATCGACACCACGTCGACCTCGAAATAACAGGAGCCGTCGGTGATGCCGGTCCCGGCCGGAATCGTGCCGCCGCTCAAGCGGATCGTGGACGTCCCGCCGGCGGCGACGACGGTCCCGAACCCGCAGGTGTCGGTGATGTTGGGCACCGCCGCGATGGTCACCTGCGCCAGCAGGTTGTCGGTAACGGCGGCGGCGGTCAGCGGTACCAGCGAGCTGTTGAAGAACGAAATGCGAAAACGACTGATCTCGCCCGGGTCCGCGGTGGCGGGCGTGAACTGCTTGTTGACGGTGGCGGTGGCCAGAGCCTCCGACGCCAGCGCACCGGAGAACAGCGCGATCAGTCCGACGGCACAACAACGAAGCAGCGGTCCGCTGCCCGCGCCGATGCCGTCGCGCCCCGGCGTATCGATCGCAGGCAAGTGCGCGGGAAGTCGGGAGGCAGCCCGGGCGGACACAGCCAAGCGGGACACAAGCGCCCCCACGTGCGACAGACACGATCTGATCATTGGTCGACAGCCTAATTGTAAATTCTGCAGGGACGATCGCTGGCGCGATCGTCGAGAGCGCTCGTTACCAGCCGGCTCCGACTCGGGCGAAGATCGGTCGCTGCACGACGACACATCCGTCGCGAACGATCGCTTCACGGTCCGACGCAAACCACCGGTACTCTACCCCAGGATGCGCTGCAATAAGTATGCCTACGTACATGTACAGCACATGTAATGCCAAAAATACGACACCACGTCAGCCGCCAACTCGCGAATTGCCCGCGCGCACAAATCCGGCACCCGCGGCTGTACTACCCAAGATTGCGCAATTCGCGCAATGCTACCGACAACATTGCGGCATCGGGCGTGGATACGGCGCGCAACTCGGTCATCAGTTGCACGGCGCGCTGCAGTACGCGCCGGTTGCGATCCTGCCACGCGTCGATGACGGATTGGGTGGCGGAAACGTCGCCACCTCCCGCCACCACCTGCGCGGTCACCGTGCGGGACAGGCTGGACAGGTCGTCCTGCATGGCGGCTTTTGCCAACATCTGCCAATGCGCGTCACCCGGCAGCGCCGCGATTTTTTCGCGCAACCACGCAAGTCCCAGCCGGTTCGCAACATCGAAATAGACGGCCGCGACCGGCTCGACGGGCTTTTTCGCGTCGGCGGCGACCTCCGCGATGTCGAGCGCGGCATACAGCGTGTCGAACGTGACGACGCGCTCGGCGAGCTCGCGCGGAACGCCGACCGCGGTCAGTTCGGCGACCTTGGCATCGACGCGCGCGCGTTCGGCCGCATCCTGCAGCTGGGGCAGCCGCGCCGACAGCGCCTCCACACCCGGCTTGAAGTACGCGATCGTTCCCGCCATGTCGTCGACGAGCCGGCGGGAGCGCAGGAACCACGTGGTGCCGCGCTCGAGCTGGCCGCTGGTGTCGATCAGCATCGCCGACTGCACGGCGTCGCCCACCTTGTTATCGAGTGCCTCGATCGCCATCCACAGCGGGACGAGGCCGAAGATCTCGCGCGAAAGCAGGTAGGCGCGGACGACTTCGTGCGGACGTGCACCCGTCGTCTCGACGAGCCGGTGCACGAACGTGCTGCCGACCCGGTTGATCATGCTGTTCAGGAGATGCGTGGCGATGATCTCGCGCTGCAGCGGATGCCGCGCCATGTAACTCGCGTACTTGCCCTGCACCGCCGATGGAAAATAGCGATGCAGCGCCGTGGCGATCCACGGATCGTCGGGAAGCGTCGACGCAATCAGCTCGTCGTTCAGCCAGATCTTGCTGTAGGCGAGCAGCACGGCGCGCTCCGGGCTTTCGAGTCCCCGTCCAGCGCTGCGGCGCGCGGCGATCTCGTCGTCCGTCGGCAGGAACTCGATCGCGCGGTTGAGCTTGCCCGCCTTCTCGAGGAACTGCATGAAGCGCGCCTGCGCATCGAGCAGCTGCGGCGCGATGCGATCGGTCACCGACAGCACCTGTGTCTGGAAATAGTTGTCGCGCAGCACCAGCGCCGCCACGTCGCCGGTCATCTCGGCGAGCAACGAATTGCGCTGCTTTCCGGTCAATTCGCCGTCGGCCACCGCCAGGCCGAGCAGGATTTTGATGTTGACCTCGTGGTCGGAGGTATCGACCCCCGCCGAATTGTCGATGGCGTCAGTGTAGATGCGCCCGCCCGCCGCGGCGTACTCGATGCGGCCCAGTTGCGTGCAGCCCAGGTTGCCGCCCTCGGCAAACACCTTGCACCGCAACTCGCGGCCGTTCACCCGCAGTGCGTCGTTGGCGCGGTCGCCGACCTGCGCGTGCGACTCGGCGGCGGCCTTCACATACGTGCCGATGCCGCCGTTGTAGATCAGGTCGACCGGCGCCTTGAGAATCGCGTTGACGAGTTCCGTCGGCGTCAGCGCGTCGACGGCCACGCCCAGCGCCGCCTTGACTTCCGGCGTCAGCGGAATCGACTTCAGGCTGCGCGGATGAACGCCGCCACCCGCGGAAACAAGCCTCTTGTCGTAGTCGGCCCACGACGACCGGGGCAGCCGGAACAGCCGTTCGCGTTCGGCGAGCGCGGCGGCGGGATCGGGCGCGGGATCAAGAAAGATGTGCCGATGGTCGAAGGCGGCGACGAGCTTGATGTGCGGTGACAGCAACATGCCGTTGCCGAACACGTCCCCCGACATGTCGCCGATGCCGACCACCGTGAAGGCGGTCGTTTGCGTGTCGATGGCCATCTCGCGGAAATGCCGCTTGACGGATTCCCACGCACCACGCGCGGTGATGCCCATTGCCTTGTGGTCGTAGCCGACGGAGCCGCCGGACGCGAACGCGTCGCCGAGCCAGAAGCCGTACTCGGCGCTGATGGCATTGGCATGGTCCGAGAACGTGGCCGTGCCCTTGTCGGCCGCCACGACGAGGTACGGGTCGTCGCTGTCATGCCGCTTGACCTCTGGCGGCGGCACGATCCTGTCGCCGACACGATTGTCGGTGAGGTCGAGCAGCCCGCGCAGGTAATCCTGATAGCAGGCAATACCCTCCTTCAGATACGCCTCGCGTTCGGCGGGCGACGGCGCACGCTTCAGAACGAAACCACCCTTGGACCCCACCGGCACGATCACGATGTTCTTCACCATCTGCGCCTTCACGAGGCCGAGGACCTCGGTGCGAAAGTCCTCCGGGCGATCGGACCACCGCAGGCCGCCGCGCGCGACGCGACCACCGCGCAGGTGCACGCCTTCGAAGCGCACCGAGTAGACGAAGATCTCGAACATCGGCTTGGGTTCCGGCAGGCCGGGCACCTTCGACGGATCGAACTTGAACGACAGGAACGGGCGGCGCTTGCCGGCGGCGTCGCGGCGCCAGAAATTCGTGCGCGTCGTCGCGCGGACGAGTGCCAGGTATTGCCGCAGCACGCGATCCTCGGAGAGGTTCTCGATGTCCTCGAGCGCCGCCTCGATCGCCCGCTCGTGTTCGGCGCTCCGGGCGCCGGCCCCAGCGCCGCCATCCGGGTCGAACCGCGCGCGGAACAGCTCGATCAGCTGGCGCGCGATGCCGGCGTGCGCGGCGAGCGTCGACTCGATGAACGATTGCGACAATGCAAAGCCGATCTGCCGCATGTACTTCGCATACGCGCGCAGCACGACGATCTCGTCGGCGGGAATACGCGCGGCGATCACCAGCCGGTTGAAGTCGTCGCTTTCGACCTCGCCGCGGAAAATGCGGCCGAACGCGTCCTCGAACACCTCGTGCAGCGTGCCGACTTCCATGTCCGCATCGGGCAGCGCCGACTGCAGTCCGAAGTCGTGCATGGCAATCGGCGCCATGCCGTCCGGCGCGATCCGGTGCGGATGCTCGTCCAGCACCTTCAACCCCATGTGCTCGAGCATCGGCAGGCTGTCCGACAACGTGACCGACCGGCCGCGATGGATCAGCTGGAAGCGCAGCATCCCCGGTGCGGCCTCGAGCGGGCGGTACAGGCTCATCGCGAGCGGCTCGGCATCGGTGAGCCGTGCCATCATCTCGATGTCGGGCACCGCGGCGCGCGCCGGGAACTCCTCGCGGTAGCCGGCGGGGAAGGCCTGGCCGAACTGCCGGAACCGCTCGTTGCCGGCCGCCTCGCCGAGCGTCTCGATCAACGCCGCCTTCAGATCGTCGGTCCAGCGGCGCGCGGCGTCGATCAGCCGCTTCTCGATCTCGCGCACGTCGAAATCGGGGATCGCCCCCGGCGTCGTCCGCACGGTGATGTGGATGCGCGCGAGCACGGATTCGGACAGGCTGACGTTGAACTCGGAACTCCCCCCGCTGAATGCCTGCATCAGGATCGACTGCCATCTCTGGCGCATGTCGGTCGAATAGATCTCGCGCGGGGCGTAGATCAGGCACGAGACGAAACGCTCGAATGGATCGCGCCGGACGAACAGGCGAAAGCGCTGGCGATCGTAGAGGTGCAGGATGCCCATCGCCGTGCGCAACAGGTCGTCCTCGCCGATCTGGAACAGCTCGTCGCGCGGATAGGTGGCGAGGATGTTGAGCAGCGCCTTGCCGGCGTGGCTGCCCGGCGCGAGGCCCGCGCGCGCGACGACGTTGGCGACCTTGCGGCGCAGCAGCGGAATCTCCGCCGGATTCGCGCTGTACGCGGTCGATGTGAGCAGCCCCAGGAAGCGGTCTTCGCCGACGACGTTCCCGGCATCGTCGAAGCGCTTCACGGCGACATAGTCGAGGTAGCCGGGGCGGTGCACCGTCGACCGCGACGTCGACTTGGTAATCACCAGCAACTCGGGCCTGCGCGCGTACGCGCGGATCTCGGGCGGCAGCGCCGCGAAGCTCGCCGCGAGGTCCTTGCCTTCCTTCTCGCGCAGGATGCCCAGGCTCGACTGCGGCACGATGCGCAGCGCATCCTGGCCGTCGACGGTGACGAGCTCGTGCCGACGATAGCCGAGCAGCGTGAAATGGTTGTCGGCAAGCCAGCGCAGAAACTCGCGACCTTCGTCGAGCTCGGGCGCAGCGATCGGCGGTGGGCGCTGTTCCAGCTCGCCGACGATGGCGAGCACCGTCTCGCGCATCGGCCCCCAGTCGGCGACGGCGAACCGCACGTCGGACAGCACTCGCTCGATGTTGCGCGCGAGCTCCTCGAGTGCGGCGGCGCCGCTTTTGCGGTCGACCTCGACGTGGATGAAGGACTCGCGCCGGGCGTCGCCGGCACCGGCCGCCGCAACACCGGCCAACGTGCCGTCGGCCGCGCGCGTCACGCTGATCAGTGGATGGATGATGAGGTGCAGCGTGAGTCCGTGCCGGTTCACTTCCATCGTCACCGAGTCGACGAGGAACGGCATGTCGTCGTTGACGATCTCGACGATCGTATGCGTCGACTGCCAGCCGTGCTCCTCGAGCGTCGGGTTGAACGCGCGCACGCGCGCGCGGCCCGGCTCGCGCCTGCCCGCGAAATTCCAGTGCGACAGCGCCGCACCGTAGAGGTCGGCCAGCTCGCGTTCGGCAAGATCGTCGGGATCGACCTGGCCGTAGTACGCGCGCACGAAGGCTTCGAGCGTAGCCCGCTGGTCGGGGGCGACTTTGGCGCGAATGAGCGCCGCAAGTTCGTCCAGGCGCTCCGCGCGACGGTCCTGCTCAACCGCGTTGGGCTTCATCGCTCCTCCTTGAGGCATATCGACGGCGCGTATGCGGCAAAAATCCGGTGCGCCTGATGGCGCCTATTATGTCGCGATTCGGCGACACCCGGAACGCGGCGCGTGCCGTGCGGCACGCGCTATCGGCAGCTAAGCGCCACGCGTTGCCCAATCGGGATGCATCACCGCGCGATCAGCGCGGCGCGAGACTCCGTGCCAGGTGGGCGACGAACGCATCGCTTCCCTGCTCGATCAGGTCGAGTGCCCGTTCGAATGAGCTTTTGTCAAATCTGGTGTACGCGGGTTGATCAGGCGGCGGCCCTG
>JBDTNR010000049.1:0-13071 GCA_039933655.1 Betaproteobacteria bacterium
AGCAGCGTCGGGGGGGGGTCAGCTCAACGAGGCCACCGGGGACCGGAGCATCGTTTCCGGAGGCATCGGCAACACCGCGAGCGGATACACAAGTACCGTCGCCGGCGGTTCGGACGGCACAGCGAGCGGGTCATACAGTTTTGTTGCGGGAGGCGATCAGAACGTGGCGTCTGGCGCCCGCAGCGTCGCCATGGGCAGGCGCGCGTTGACACAGACCGTCTTTCCCACCAACCACGCGGGGACATTCGTATTTTCGGATGGATCGAGCGGCCGCTTCCGCTCGAGCGCCAGTAGCACGTTCAACGTATTGGCCACCGGCGGCATCCAGTTTTTCACCCAGGCAACGAACGTGTCCGGTGAATCCGTTCAATCCAAGGGCGTCATCATCGACACCCAAGGGTCAATCAACTGCGGAGGAGGCGCAGCGTTGAATTACGGCCCGTGCCTTGGCGTGGAATCGTCTGCTGGCCGCGTCATCGGCAACCAGAGCGGCACCATGTACTTTCGCACCAACAGCAACTTCGCCTGGTTCCTGGCCGGCAGCCATTCCGATAACTCCGTGGATCCGGGGTCGGGCGGAGAAGTGTTGGCTGTGCTCCGAAACTCCGCGTCATCGGCGACCGTCACCGGCATCTTCCGCGCCCAGGCCTTTACGGCCACCAGCGACCGCCATGCCAAGACCGACTTCGTTCCATTGAACGCGAAGACAATTTTGGCCAAGGTCGCGGAACTGCCGATCATGGCGTGGTCGTTCAAGAACGAGTCCGGCGAGGGAATCCGTCATATCGGACCGGTGCCGCAGGACTTCCGGCGTCTGTTCGCGGTCGGCTACGACGACAAGTCGATCGCGACGGTCGATGCCGACGGTGTGGCACTTGTGGCGATCCAGGGTCTGTATCAGGAAGTGCAAGAGCGCGATGCGCGCATCGCGTCCCAGCAGCAGCGCATCGTGGCACTCGAGCAACGACTCGGCGAAGTCGAGGTCGGCCAGCTACAGTTGCAGGACATGGCCGCCGCCATGCTCAAGCTGCAGCACGAAGTGGCCGGACTGCGGCAAGTACGTGAGGTTGCGACGGCGCCAAGGTAGCGTTCAGCGAGCGGCCAGGCCCTCAACAGCCATCCTCAGCGCGCCGCCAGGCGACCGTCGGGTGACGTCCGCTCGAGCAGCAACTCCACCCCGCGCTTCAGCTCGGTGATGGCCCTTCGGGGTGATCAGGCCAACGCCAACGTTCGTCACGGTGCCCGTCAACGCGATCCATGCAGGTGTCATGAAGCGAAGTCGCGAGGGAGTGTCACCCGCCAGGTCTACTCGATCCTGACGATCTCGAGGCACTCGATCGTCATGTGCGCGCCGGCAGGCACACGTATGCGGATTTCGAGGTCTTCAACGCGTTCGACGCACGTGAAGTCGAGTGTCGTTATGAGCGGACTGTGCGAGCCGGATACCGGCAACGGCGCGATGACCTGCGTCGCCAGTTTGTGCATGCCCGCCTTCGCGGCAGCCTCGACGATCGCATCGTGGTTCCCTTCGTCAGGCAGGAATTCGCCGTACACACGAACGCGATACCGACCCGCATCCGCGCCGGCATACGGTCCGTGCATCAGCATCCCGCCTGCACTGTTCGTCCGGATGGCATCGTTGGACTTGGTTCCGCAGCGCGTCGCCAGTCGCGGATGCCCGGCGAGCAGGACCAGGGCGGGACCGACCTCGGGCGCGTCCGCGCGCGGTTGCGCCTCGACCATCGGCCCCAGGTCGAGTGCCGGCAGCAACGCACGGATCGACGCGGAAATCGCTTGTGCAGTAGCGTCCTCGAGTCGCGGCGGCCGGCAGGCCGACGCGCTCGCCACGATCCGCTCGATCCAGATGGAGCGCGGGCCGCGGGGCACGCCGCGAGAAACCGCTGCCGCGCGGTAGCGCAATCGCAAATCCGCGGGCATCACGCCGGCATTGTTATAACTGGCGATGATACTGGCGAGTTCCCCTGCGCCGCGCGCAGGGTCGCGCGCACCACGTATCCACTCGAGTGCACGTTTCCCCAATACAGCCCGGCGGCCAGCGTCCGTCGTCAGCGATTCGATCGCGCCCGCGAGTTGGGCAATGTCGACCGGAGAATCGACGTGCAGGCACGCGTCATCGGGGATTTCCTCGAGGCTGCCGTGGCGGCTGGCGATGGCGGGCAATCCGTACGCCATCGCGTAGAGCATCGCCGCTGACGATTCGCCGCGCGAGCCGCCGCGCAACTGTACGATGACGTCGCAGGCCTGCAGGTAGCGATGGAAGTCTTCGTCGGACACGTAGCCCGTGACGACGATTGATTCGCAGCGCGGCGAATCCGCGGCCCGTTCACGAAGCGCGGCGCCATAACCGCCGGCCGCTTCGCCGACGAATACCAGCCGCGCTTTAGGCGATATGGCGATGGTCGACCATGCGTCGACCAGTTCCAGCGAACACTTGCGGGCGTGCACGTGGCCGAAGCTGGTCACCAGGATCGCGTCGTCCGCCAGGCCCAGCGATTTCCGCGCGGCCGCCCGCTGCGCGGGAGATACGGACCGCGTCGCAAACTGGAGTGGAACCACGGAGCACCGCGCATAGTCGAGCTGACCGCATTCCTGCAGCATATGGCGCGCGTGTCGCGAGGTGACGACCACGCCGGTCGCGTGGTCCGCGACCCAGCGACTCATTGGGTAACGGTCGATAGTCGTTTCGCGACCCAAGCGTTCGTAGCAGGAAACACCTTCGTCGCCGTGAGCGTAGTCGAGCATGTTGCGGAACAACGCGGCAACGCCCGGCGGCCCTTGCTCCATGTAGTGCATGAGTCCGCTCAGGTATGCGTCGTGCAGCAGTACCGTGCCCGGACACGCCTCGAGCAATGCGAGCTGGTGCGCGTGGAAGCTCGAATTGCCGAACTGATGGACCACACCCCCGTCGTAATCGAGCCAGCAGCCTGGCAGCAATTGCCACGCATGCACGGCGAAACCTGCATTCCGGTACCGCTCCGCGTCCGCATCGGCCGATGCGAAGAGGTCGATCTCAAAGTGCTGCGCGAGGTACGGCAGCAGCTCAGTGACATAGTCCGCGATGCCGGAGCGCTCGGGCAGCAGCGGCGTCACGAGCGCCAACCGCGGCCTCGGCGCGGCGGGCGCAAGGGCGGCCCGCGCGCGCTTACGCGCGAGGGCATCGTCCCATGCTTCCCGCGCCCGCGCCGCCGTAGCCGGCCACGAATACTGCCGTGACTGGCGGAGGCCATGCATCGCGATCTCAACGCGAAAGTCGGTGTCGGTCAGCGCACGGTGCAGCGCGGCGCCGATCGCGTCGTCGCTGCCGATATCGAACAGCGCATCGGTGCGGCCGACGATCTCGGTGAGACTCGACGTCGCGGCGGCGATCGTCGGTGCGCCGCAGGACATGGCCTCCAGAACGGGCAGGCCGAAGCCCTCGTACAGCGACGGGAAGACGAACAAGTGGCAGCATCGGCAGAGGTCGACCAGATCGGCGTCGGACACGAACCCGGTCAGGACCAATGCACGTTCCGGAAGCCGGCATTGCCGCGCGAGCTCGCGCAGGCGCACAGAGTCGACGTCCTGCAGATTGCACACGATCGCGAGTTGATGCGCATCGCGCGCGCCCGGCGGCAGTCCCGCGTAGGCGCGAATCAGTGCGTCGACATTCTTGCGATGGTCGATGCCGCCGGTATACATCACGTACGGACCGTCGATTCCGAGTCGACCGAGCAACTCCGCCTTGCGTGCCGGCGTGACTGATCCCGCCGAGAACCGCGGATCGGCGGCACCGCCGACATTGACCACGCACTCGGGCGCGATGCCTAGCCGTTCCACGACGTCCGAGCGGGTCGATTCGGAAATCGCCAGCAGCACGTCGCAGCGACGCAGCCGCGCAATGCGGCTGTGATACCACTCGCGGGTCGCCCTCTCCGCGAGGTAGATGTCGGAGAAAATCAACGGGATGAGATCGTACGCGGTGGCGCTTAGCACCGTGTTGCGGGACAGCGCGGTCAGCGACGGCACTACCGCCTTGCCATGAAAGCCTTCGAACACGCTGTTGATGTGGATGAGGTCTGGCTTCTGAGCGAGCCATACCTGTTCGGCGATCCATTCGCCAGCCAGGCGTCCTCCGTCGGGCTCGCGCACACCCCACGGGGCCCAAGGTACGGCGGCGTCATAGCGCACGCAATTCGCTTCTCCGACAATCGGGGCAAACCCCCGCACCAGTTCTTCCGCCGAATCGGGATATCCGTCGTTCAACGCAAGCGTGAAGTGCAGGTCACGTTGGCTACGCACCAGCGCCTCGGTGAGGCTTCGTGAATAGCGGCCGATCCCACGGTCGCGCGAGCCTTCCGTCTGGCAGGCCTGCAGATCGAGAGCCACGCGGAAGTGCGAAGTGTCCGGTCCCTTAGACATCCGGCGTGTCTTGGTTCGACTTGCCGGCAAGCGCCGCCGCACGATGGCGCCACCGGTTCATCGTGCGCAATGGCGACGTTATCCGCCACGAAAGACTATGCTCCAGCGACAGGTAGGTCGCATCGACCTCCGCCAGGCGCACACCCAGCGCCGCGCCACGCGTTTCGGACTCCGCGTGTGCCTGTTCCAGCGCCGCAATTCGCGCGCGGTGTTCGACCAACTGCCCGCCCGCAACATCGAGACTCAAACGAAGTTGCGTGCCGAGCGCTTCGGAGTCCGCGTGCGCCTGCTCTAGCGCCGCAATGCGCACGGTGTATTCGGCGAGACGCTGTCCCGCAACACGGACCTCCAATTCACGCGCGAGGACATCCGATTCGGACTGCTCGAGGCGCCGGCCAACCCGAACCAGTTCCGACTCGAGCTCCGCGACCGTCGCCTTCGCCGTGGACAGCGCGAGCGCGAGCTGATCAGACCAACCAGTCTCGGCACGCAATTGATCCAATAGCGCGGCATGCAGGGCTTCCTTGCGAGTCCGGTCGGCCAGCATCCGAGACTCGAGGTCGACGCGCTTGCCTTCCGCCAGTTCGCGGTCTATCCGTGCCTCATCCGCCATCGCGGCAATGGTGCTTGCATGGCGCTCGCGTTCCGCCGCCGCGGCCGCGAGCGCGGTCCGCAGGCTGTCTTCGAGATCGCGAACCACTTGCGCCCCCTCAGCCAGCGCCGCAAGCACTTCCTCGTGGCGTGTCATCAACGACGCGAATTCACCATCGCGTAGCTGCACCTCTGCTTCGAGCGCTCCAATTCTCTCGTCGGCTGTCCGCAATGCCGCCTCGACCGCAGCGTTTTCGCTCTGCAGCCGCGCGATATCCTCGGTCCAGAGAGCGATTTCGTCCGACCGCCCTTGCAGCAACTCGGCCTGCACCCGATGTCGATCCTCCGCTTCGGCGCGAAAAAGCTCGGTTTCCGACTGGAGCAGGCGGAACGCGTCTTCCGAGTCGCCTAGCTGCTTGCGCAGTGACTGCATTATTTCGTTTGACCTGCGCGCGAACCAGGAAAGCGGGCCGACGGAAAAATTGTCGAAGTAATTGGGTGGCGCGGAAAATGATTGCTTGAGCTTGTGCTGCTCGCGGGCCACGTAAAACCGGTTGACGCCGTCGAAGTATGCGAAGTCGTAGTCCTTGGCGGTCAGCAGCGGTTCCCACGCCGGGCTGACATCGTCCTGTGTCAAGGGTGCAGTGCTCTCGAGGACGATGATCCACGGCCGCGGCGTTTGCGCGCTCCATCCCGCCAACACCCTGCCCTCATAGCCCTCCACGTCGACCTTCAGCCAGTGCACCGCGCGTTTGCGATATTTTGTCAGGATCGTATCGAGGGTCACACAGGGGACCGACACCGGCTTCACGCTGTATCCCAGCATCGCGTGACGCGCGGCGATAGCAGCGTCCGCCGTGGAAAGGCCCGTTGCGGGAATCTGATGAAGCTCCAAGGTGCCGGCGCGATCACCCACGGCAACCTCGATCACCTCTTCGTCCGGCCGTGCCTCCCTTAGCATGTCGGCGTATGCTGCGACGGGCTCCACATGGACGCCTCGCCAGCCGCGCTCGTAGAACGCAAGGCTTACCGAGTCCACCACCGGATCCTGCGCACCGATATCGACGTAGAAACCCCTCTCGACGTGCGAAAGCGCACGCCAGAGCATGACGTCCTCGAAGTTTTGGGCGTAGGAGCAGAACATCCTGTTCACGCCGGGAGTGGAATCGCCACGCGCACCCACGCGGAATTCACGTCGTGCTCACCAGGCCAGCGATCCTGCTCGGTCGGATAGTCCAGGGTGGCAAAGACGTCAGGATGTGCGGCAGCGATCGCGTGCGCAACGTCGTTCGTCAGCAGGGACTTCCAAAGGCCGGGCGTTCCCTGCCAGAAGTGCATATTGGACGACGACGTCCGCAATTCATCGAGGGCATGCTGCGCAATGACCTGCGTCGTGTCTGCAAGCGGCGGTCCGAATTCGGATTCCAGGACCTGCAGAGTTCTCGCGGTGTCCCGAACGAGATCCTCGTAGCGCAACTTGATAACCGCACCGTCTCGCCACCATTGCGGCGTGATCGAAAGCAGCTTGCCTGCCCGCCCGCCTGTCGCGTAGCGCGCAAATTCCTGTTGCATCGGATTCGCGCCATGGATACTGGCCTCATCGCCTCCTTCACCCAGGAGCCAGCGCCGCGTGGCGGGCTCGCGGGAACTGAAATGCAGAATTGAAAGCAGGACGTCGAACGGATGCCGCGCGATCGTGATTGGACGGAAGCTGTTGTCCTCGAGCAGTTGCAGGAAGGAAGCCGTCCGATGCCAGTGGATCTGCACGATGCTGCGCATGGGCAGGTTGCGCCAATCGAGGTCGGCAACGTCGTGCACCGCGAATTGTTGGAGGCCGTAAACACCGGCGAGTAAACCGCGCAGCAAGGTGTTTCCCGAACGCGGCGTGCTGGCGAGGACGAGCCGCATCGGATCGCCTAGGTCCGGAGGACCGTGACGGACGGCGATGCCCGCAGATGGGACAGCCCTGCCACGACATCGCGTCCTTCTGCATCACGAACGTGCAGCATCGCGACATCGACGCGCCGGTGCATGAAGCTGAGTCCGTCCTTGTTGCGACGGCTGACCCCGCAATTGACGAAGTAGTACCCCGGTCCAAGATTGTTTTTCAGCGCGAACGATGTGCGTACGCGCTGGCCGGCTGCGAACTCCGACTTCAGCGCGGATTTTTCCGTGTGGGTTCCGTAGACCGTGATCCCTTCGGTCGTCTTGATCATCATGCCGAAGTGAACGCCGCCGCACTCCTCGAAAAAAATCACGTCGTAGCTCAGCGTGAAGTCTTCGCCCATCGGGATGGAATTGACGATCTCGCCCATCGAATTCCGGATCTCCGGATTCGCGATCTCGGCCTTCCTGTCGCCATATTGCTGCTCTTCGCGGGACGACCGCAGCGCCGGGTCCAGCGTGCCGTGACCAGTGGGCGCGCGTGCCGCCGCCCCAATGCCAGCCGGTCCATAGGTCGCCCGCTCGTAGGCTTCGGTCACCTGCTTGGCCGTCCCGGTCATCGTGACGCGGCCCCCTTCCAGCCAGATGGCCCGTTGGCACACCGCACGGACCGTTTCGAGACCATGGCTTACGAACAACAGGGTCGTACCCTCGGCGAGGAAATTCTCGATGCGGCGAAAGCTCTTGCGCTGGAAGGCGACATCCCCGACCGACAAGGCCTCGTCGACGATCAGGATGTCCGGGCGCATTGCGGTCGCAACTGCAAAGGCCACGCGCACATACATGCCGCTCGAATACGTGCGCATCGGCTGATCGAAGTATGCACCCACGTCAGCGAATTCTTCGATCGAGGGCAGGAGGCGATCGATCAACGCACGCGGGAATCCCAACAGCCCGCACACGTGTTCCGAGTTCTCGCGCCCGGTGAACTCGGGATTGAAGCCCATGCCAAGCTCGAGCAGCGCACTCACCCGGCCGCGGACCGCGAGGTCGCCCTCGGTCGGCGTCAGCGCGCCGGCGATGAGCTTCAGCAGCGTGCTCTTGCCGGCACCGTTGCGGCCCACGATGCCCACCGCGTCGCCGGCGCCGACGTCCAGCGAGATGTTGCGCAACACCCAATTGTCAGCGAAGTGCGTGGGCCGCCCGGTGATCCAGCCGGTCGCGCGCCACCACGTGCTGGCGTAGGTGCGATAGGACTTGCCGACATTGCGCAACGTCAGGACCTGCGTCCCGCTCACTGGACTACCCTTCACGCTTCGCGCTGCGGGGCAATTCGCGCTTGGGAGCGGCCCGGCGCGCTCATAGAGCGTCGACGAGGTCGACGCTCGCCCGCCGGAACAGGAACAGGGACGCGACCAGCATCAGCGCCGCGGCGCCGCCGACAATCGCCAGCGAATCCCAGTGCGGTTGTTCGTTGTAGAGGATGACGCCTTGGTAGGCCTGAACTACCGTCGCCATGGGGTTGTATTCAATCACCCAGGAATAGCTGGCCGGGACGATCTGTGGGAGGTAGACGATGGGAGTGAACCAGAACGCGAGTTGCAGGATCACCGTGACTGCCTGACCGATATCGCGGACAAAGACGTTGAACACGCCCAGCAGCAAGCCGATGCCGAATCCGAGGGCAAGCGGTATCAGCATGATTACCGGGATCCACGCAGCCGCAATCCCCGGAAGAAATCCCAGGAGCCCGAACACGACGAGGATCGCGCCGAACAGCATTACGTTGTTGAGCAACGCCGAGCCGGCCACGATCAACGGCAGGCATATCCGCGGAAACGCCATTTTTTTCAGCAGATTGCCGTTGTCGATGAAGATCGTGAGGCAGCGCGTCACGACCTCCGCGAATAGCGACCACGCGAGAGTTCCGGACAACAGGTAAATCGGATACGCGAAGGGGTTCGCCAGCATCCCCGGCAACTTCGCCGTCATGACTTCGGAGAGAATCAGCGCGAATATGGCCGCGTTGGCGAGTGGATGCAGGATCATCCATATCGCGCCCAACCTGCTGCGCACGAATCGCGACCGGTATTCGTTGCGGATCGACGATGCGATGAAGCCGCGGTAGCGCCACGCTGCGTGCATCATGCCTGGCACCGGCAACGCAAAGCCTACGCGCGCGCCGTTCACTCAATCCACCGGCGGGCGCGATCAATTGCAGACGACATTGACGAATATGTGGTGCGAGACGGGATGTCGGGATTGCATGATTCTCCTAGCTCCACGCGCACCTGGCATATGGACCAAGCATTCGCTTTGTATCCTAACACGGCTCAAACCTTTATAAATCAGTCCCTTTCCGAGTAACGTTTCGGATGACATCGAGTTTGGTTTTCCCGTCGTCTCACTGGTCGCGCGCCGCGTTTCGGCAACGACCGCCGCCAGGTCAAGGTGCGCGCCTCCGATTTCGTCGAACTACCCGACGAATTCCTGCACGAGAGTCCGCCAGGGCAATCGATGGCGTCTGGCTCGCCGAATTGACCAACTGAAGAGCCGATCGCCGCGTTGCCGTTACTTACGGGGAGGCTCCCTCGTTGCGAAGCGGGCCTTGCGCTCGACGCGAATAGCGGCGCACACCGCTTCGCTCGCTTCCCTTTACTCTGTTACAGGGCGCTGCTCGCTTGTTCAAGCCCTTAGCCCGCGGATTTCGCGCGCGCCGCCGCCGAGGATGGCGCCGGCGGATCGTCGCGCCGGCCACGAATGAGCGCCAGCGGCGCCCGGCGCAGGAACGCATTCTTCTCGCCCATCATGAACTTGAGCATGTCCTCGAGCGCCGCCTCGTTCATCTTGTCCGGCGAAAACTCGAGCACGACCGACTCGAAGCGGTCGACATTGCGCAGCGTGACGGCGATCAGCTGGTGGTGGTAGTCGGGGTCGAAGCGCACCGACGACGAGATGGCCGGCTGCACCTGGAAGAGTCCGAAGCGGACGACGCGCTTTTCGTCCTGTTCGGTCTGGTACTGATACGGCAGCGTCGACGCGCGCAGCCGCTGGTCGACGCCGGGGGCGGCGGCCGGCGACATGCGCAGCGCGATGGGGGCGTCGCCTTCCAACCGGTAGAACAGTTCGATGTGCTCCAGCACTTCCATGCCGGCGAGCGCACGGCGGCGGAACGTGACGAACCCGCGCTCGAAACGCGGCCGTTCGATGGAGAGGATGTTGTACAGGTTGAAGACGTGGCCGACGCGCGGATGGATCACCTCCAAGTGGCCGACCGCTTCGTCCAGCCAGCGGAAGGCCCGCCACAGACAGCGGTCGATGTCCTTCAGCGCCTCCTCCATCGGCTTGCGCGCGGCCTGGTCCTGGGCCCGCAGCGCTTGCGATTTCTCCCGCAACTGGTCGAGCAATGATGGTTTGATCGGATCGGCCATGTTTGTAGACGTTTTCATCCGCTGCCCCGCGTCGCGCTCCCGATTTATGACAATAGCATGGCGCCTCGGCCCCGGAATGCGGACCGGTCGCATTTGTTCATGCAAAGCCCGTGCCCCCGACGCGTCGCGGTCGCCATAGAGAGGGAAAACGCCGGCAATAAGCGGGGGCTGACGGCGCGGCGCGTCACTCTGCTGCCTGACCGCGGCGGTTCTCCGCCGGGCGGCTTCGGTTCTGCGGTGCGGCAATTGCCGATACAATCCCCCGTCGATATTTTCCGCGCGCGAAATTGCCTGCCCGATGGCGCTTCTCGAGATTGCCGATGTCACGCGCCGTTTTGGCGAATTTCTGGCCGTAGATCGGGTGAGCCTGTCCATTGCGGCAGGCGAATTCTTCACGCTGCTCGGCCCGTCGGGCTGCGGCAAGACGACGCTCCTGCGGATGATCGCCGGGTTCGACCTGCCCGATGGCGGCCGGATTCTGCTCAATGGCGAGGATCTGGCCGACCGTCCGCCGGAGGACCGGCCGGTGCGGACGGTGTTCCAGAACTACGCGCTGTTCCCGCACATGACGGTCCACGGTAACGTCGCCTTCCCGCTCAAAATGGCCAGGACGCCGTCGGCGCAGATCCCCGGCAAGGTCGCCGAAGCGCTGGAGGATGTCCGGCTCCCGGGTTTTTCCGGCCGTTTTCCGCACGAACTGTCCGGCGGCCAGCGCCAGCGCGTGGCCATCGCCCGCGCGCTGGTGACCCATCCGACGGTACTGCTGCTCGACGAACCGCTCGCCGCGCTGGACGCCAAGCTGCGCGAGGAACTGCAGATCGAACTCATCAACCTGCAGAAGGAGGTCGGCATCACGTTCGTGTACGTGACCCATGACCAGTCCGAGGCCCTCGCGCTGTCCCATCGGATCGCCGTCATGAACAGGGGCCAGGTGGAGCAGGTCGACGAACCCGACCGGCTCTACGGCTTCCCCCGGACCCGCTTCGTTGCCGATTTCATCGGGACCTGCAATCTGCTCGCGGGACCGGTCACCGATATCGCTCCGGGTGTGGCCACGATCGACGTGCCCGAACTCGGTCCGGTCACGGTGGCCACGGATTCGGCGGCCCGCGGCAGCGACGGCGCGGTGGCGCTGCGGCCGGAGAAGGTGCGCCTGACGGCCCAGGGCACGGCAGCCGTTGGTGCCAATCGCTTCGCGGGCACGGTCACCGGCTTTCTCTACCAGGGCGACGTGACGGTCTACCGGATCCGCTCCGGCAAGGGCCGCGAGATGGAAGCGCTGCTCGCCAACTCGGGGGCCGGCCTCGCCAAGTTCTTCGAGGTCGGCGACGTGGTCGAGATGAGCTGGCCCGCGGACGCCGGCCACTTCGTCCAAGGCTGATGCGATGACTCGAGGCAGGTCGGGCCGGTGGGACAAGTGGCTGGTCAGCGGGCCGCCGCTTCTCTACCTGCTCGTATTTTTCGCCGTCCCGGCGCTGATCATGGTCGTGGCGTCGTTCCGCACGCCCGGCGAATTCGGCGGCCTGACGCCGCTCGTGGACGCGGACGGCGGCATCGACCTCAATGTCGAGAGCTACGCGCGCTTCTTCGGCGAGCCGCTGTATGCGCAGATCTTCCTGAAGTCATTCTGGTTCGCGCTGGCGACGACGTTGATCTGCCTGGTCATGGCCTATCCGCTCGCGGCGCTGATCGCGCGCAGCGACAGCCGGCACCGCAACCTGCTGCTGCTGCTCGTCATCCTGCCGTTCTGGAGCAACTTCCTGATCCGCGTCTACGCGTGGATGATCATCCTCGGTCCGAATGCCGCATTCGCGCGGGCCGTGAACGCGGTGCTGGGTGCGTTCGGAATGGAGCCGGTATCGCTGCTGTTCAGTGCGTTCGCCGTTCTCGTCTGCCTGGTGTATGTCCACCTGCCGTTCATGGTGCTGCCGCTGTACGCCAACCTCGAGAAGCACGACCAGGCCTTGCTCGATGCCGCGCAGGACTTAGGCGCCAACGCGAGGCAGCGATTCTGGCGCATCACGTTTCCGCTTTCGCTGCCCGGCGTCTATGCCGGGTCCGCGCTGGTGTTCATTCCCGCGTTCGGCATCTTCGCGATCCCGGATATCCTGGGCGGTCCCGACGACAGTCTCATCGGCAACGTGATCAAGCAGCAGTTCCTCGAAACGCGCGATTGGCCGTTCGGCAGCGTGCTGTCGATCGTGCTGACGGTCTTCGCGCTGGGGATCGCCGGCCTCGCGGCCTGGGTGGGCCGGCGCAGCGTCGACCGCATGGCCAGCGGCGATGCGTAGGCGCTCGCCGTGGCTGTGGGCGGCCGCCGGCGTCGCCTATGCCTTCCTCTACCTGCCGCTGGTGATCGTCGTCGTCTATTCGTTCAACGACTCCAAGCTCAACGCCGAGTGGGTGGGCTTCACGCTCGACTGGTACAGGAAGCTCGCCGACAACAACGAGATGCTGCTGGCGGCAGGCAACTCGCTGCTGATCGCACTCGTGGCCAGCCTCGTGTCCACCGTCCTGGGCACGCTGGCCGGACTCGCCATGCACCGGTATCGTCTGCGGCTGCTGCCCATCCTCGTCCTGACCCCGATCGCGATTCCGGAAATCCTGATGGGCGTGTCGCTGTTGATCTTCTTCGTCATGCTCAACTTCACGCTCGGACTCATGTCGGTGGCGCTCGCGCACATTGCGTTCTGCATCGGCTTCGTGGCCATCGTCGTGCGCGCGCGGCTGTCCGGCATGGACGAGA
>JBDTNR010000050.1:0-12950 GCA_039933655.1 Betaproteobacteria bacterium
CCCGCCGGGCCGTCCCAAGGGCGAATACCGGAGTGCGCAGCACGAAGGTAGTCCAATGAGCCCGCCGGGCCGTCCCAAGGGCGAACACCGGAGTGCGC
Organism: Betaproteobacteria bacterium; assembly: GCA_039933655.1. Classification (GTDB taxonomy): domain Bacteria; phylum Pseudomonadota; class Gammaproteobacteria; order Burkholderiales; family Casimicrobiaceae; genus VBCG01. The sequence goes on from JBDTNR010000050.1 coordinate 99, forward strand.
AGCACGAAGGTAGACCAATGAGCCCGCAGTGCCGAGGCATTCCGCAATGAGACGCCTGGCCCTGCTCGGCGCGACGGGGTCGATCGGCGACTCGACGCTCGACGTCGTCGCGCGGCACCCGGACCGCTTTTCCGTCATCGCGCTGGCGGCGCACTCGAACGCCGTCAAGCTCGCCGAACTGTGCCGCCGGTTTCGCCCGGCCTATGCCGCGCTGTCGGAACCCGCGGCCGCGCAGTCGCTGCAACAGGACCTCGCACGCGACGGCGTCGCAACGCGCGTGCTCGCGGGTCCGGAGGGCTTGGCCGACATCGCTTCGCTGCCGGAGGTAGACACGGTGCTGGCGGCGATCGTCGGCGCCGCCGGGCTCGGCCCGACGCTGGCCGCGGCGCGCGCCGGCAAGCGCATCCTGCTCGCGAACAAGGAAGCGCTGGTCGTGGGCGGCGGGTTGTTCATGGACGCCGTCGCCGCCGGCGGCGCGACACTGCTGCCGATCGACAGCGAGCACAACGCGATCTTCCAGTGCCTGCCGGTCAGCTATGCGCGCGACCCGGCCGGGGCCGGCATCCGGCGGATCCTGCTGACGGCGTCGGGCGGGCCTTTTCGCACGCGGCCGCTTGCCGAACTGTCGCGCGTCACGCCGGACGAGGCATGCGCACACCCCAACTGGTCCATGGGCCGCAAGATATCCGTCGACTCGGCGACGATGATGAACAAGGGCCTCGAGGTGATCGAGGCGCACTGGTTGTTCGGCGCGCCGCATTCGGCGATCGAAGTGGTGATCCATCCGCAGAGCGTCATTCATTCACTGGTCGAGTACGTCGACGGTTCGGTGCTCGCGCAACTGGGCCATCCCGACATGAGAACGCCGATCGCGCAGGCGCTCGCGTTTCCAGAGCGCATCGACACCGGTGTGCCGCAACTCGAACTGACGCGACTCGCCGCACTGGAGTTCGAGGCTCCGGACCTCATTCGCTTCCCGTGCCTGCGCCTCGCCTTCGACGCGCTGGCCGCAGGCGGGACTGCTCCGGCGGCGCTCAACGCGGCCAACGAAGTGGCGGTCGCCGCGTTTCTGGACGGACGGATCCGCTTCACCGATATCGCGGCGCTATGCGCGACCACGCTCGAGCGCGCCGAGCTGCGGCCGCTCGTCACGCTCGGCGACGCACGGGACGCCGATCGCGAGGCGCGCCGCCTGGCGGACGATTGGCTGGCCGGGCATCCCATTCAAGGTACATTAGCGGCATGATCGAACTGTCGTACAAGGTATTGGGTTTCCTGGTCACGCTCGGCGTCCTCGTCGTGTTCCACGAGCTCGGCCACTACATCGTGGCGCGCTGGTGCGGCGTCAAGGTGCTGCGCTTTTCCATCGGTTTCGGCCGCGTGGTGGCGGCGCGTCGCTACGGACGCGACGGCACCGAATGGGCGCTGTCGGCGATTCCGCTGGGCGGCTACGTCAAGTTCGCCGACGAGCGCGAGGGCGATGTCACGCCGGCGGATGCCGCGCGCGCATTCAACCGGCAGAGCGTCTGGAAACGCATCGCCATCGTCGCCGCCGGCCCGATCGCCAACCTGCTGCTGGCCGTCGCGTTGTTCGCGGGGACGTACATGGCGGGCATCCCGGGCCAGCGCGCGATCCTCGCGGAAGCACCGGCGGGAACGGCGGCGGCGGCGGCGGGCATCCGCGCCGGCGATCTCGTCGTCGCGGTGGACGGCGAGCCGGTGAAGAGCTGGCAGGACCTGCGCTGGCGTCTGACCAAGGCGCAGGGTCGCGATACTGCGGCGCTGGCCGTCGAGCCCGCCGGTCCGCGTGCCGGCGATCCGCCGGTCACGCGGATGCTCGCCATCGGACAATTGCAGGCCGCCGATTGGGAAGGCAACGCGCTCGCCGCGCTGGGCCTGCGCGCCGATTTCGGCCCGCCGCTGATCGCGGAACTCGTCGCCGGCAAGCCAGGCGAACGCGCGGGGCTGAAGGTTGGCGACCGCATCGTCGTCGTCGACGGCGCGCCGGTGCGTTCGCCGGGCGACGTGGCGATCGTCACCAATGCGAAACCGGGCGTGCCGATCGCGTTCCGCGTCGAGCGCGCGGGCGGCGTGGAAGACATCACGGTGACGCCCGAAGCCACCGAGCAGGCGGGGCGCGTCGTCGGCATCGCCGGCTTGCGGCTCAAGGTGGATCCGGTGGCGGCCGAGCGGCTTGCGCTCACGGTGCGCTACGGCCCGGTCGAGGCGGTCGTGCAGGGCGCGCGCAAGACCTGGGAGCTGTCGGTGTTCACGTTGAAGATGCTCGGGCGCATCTTTACCGGCGAGGCGTCGCTCAAGAACATCAGCGGGCCGTTGACGATGGCGGATTTCGCCGGACAGTCGGCGCAGGCCGGCACGCTCGTGTTCGTCGGATACCTCGCGCTCATCAGCATCAGTCTCGGCGTGCTCAACCTGCTGCCGGTTCCGCTGTTGGATGGGGGGCATTTACTGTATTATTTCGCCGAAGTCTTCAAGGGAAGCCCCGTATCCGACCGCGCGTTCGAGGTCGGCCAGCGCATCGGCATGGCGATGCTCGCCGTACTGATGGCACTAGCTCTGTTCAATGACGTTTCCCGCCTGTTCTGACTGCCGTATGCCGGTGACCCAAGCCGCGCCCCGGTCCCCACCGGTCCCCGCGCACGCCGGGTGGTGGGCGTGCGCGCTGCCGTCAATCATCGTCGCGCTGTTCGTCGCCGTGCATGCGTCCGTCGCATGGGCGTTCGATCCGTTCACCGTCAAGGACATCCGCGTCGAGGGCGTGCAGCGCACCGAAGCCGGCACCATATTTTCGTACCTGCCGATCAAGGTCGGCGAGCGCGTCGACGACGAGAAGGTCGCGATGGCAGTCAAGGCGCTTTACGCCACCGGCTTCTTCCGCGACGTCCGCATCGAGGCGCAGGGTGACATCCTCGTCGTCACCGTGGCGGAGCGGCCGACGATCAGCTCGCTGACGTTTGTCGGCAACAAGGAGTTCGATACCGACACCGTCAAGAAGGCGCTGAAGGAAGTCGGCATCGCCGAGGCGCGCATCTTCGACCGCTCGGCGCTCGAGCGCGCCGAGCAGGAACTGAAGCGGCAGTACATCACGCGCGGCAAGTACGCGGCGACCGTGCAGACCACCGTCACGCCGCAGGAACGCAACCGCGTGGCGATCAATTTCACGATCGTCGAGGGCGAGACGGCCAACATCGCCCGCATCAACATCGTCGGCACCAAGGCATTCACCGAGCGGGAGCTGCGCTCCGCGATGACGCTCGCCACGCCCAACTGGCTGTCGTGGTACACGAAGGACGACCAGTACTCCAAGCAAAAGCTCGGCGCCGACCTCGAGACGCTGCGCAGCTTCTATCAGAACCGCGGCTATCTCGAGTTCAACATCGAATCGACGCAGGTGTCGATCTCTCCCGACAAGGAAGAGGTCTACATCACGATCAACCTCAGCGAGGGCCCGCTGTTCACCGTGTCCGGCGTCAACATAGGCGGCGATCTTGTCGTCTCCGAGCCGGAACTGCGCCGCCTCATCGTCGTCAAGCCGGGCGACGTATTCTCGCGGTCGCGGATGCAGGCGTCGGTCAAGGCGGTGAGCGAGCGGATGGGCGTGGACGGTTACGCATTCGCCAACGTCAACGCAGTGCCCGACCTCGACCGTACGAAGAACACCGTGTCCTTCACGTTCATCGTCGACGCTGGCCGGCGCGTCTATGTACGCAAGATCAACATCAGCGGCAACCCGAAGACGCGCGACGAGGTGATCCGGCGCGAGTTCCGCCAGCTCGAGGGCGCGTGGTACGACGGCACGCGGATCGAGCGCTCGAAGGTCCGCGTGCGACGCCTGGGCTATTTCGAGGAAGGCAGCGTCAACGTCGAGACGCCGCCGGTGCCGGGCACCAATGACCAGGTGGACGTCGAAGTTACCGTCAGCGAGAAGAACACCGGCAACCTGCTGGCAGGCGTCGGCTATTCCAGCACCGACGGTTTTGTGTTCAACGCGTCCGTCTCGCAACAAAACATCTTCGGCTCCGGCAACGCACTGGCGCTGTCGGTCAACACGAGCCAGATCAACAGGACGATCTCGCTCACGTACACCGAGCCCTACTGGACGGTCGACGGCGTGTCGCGCACGCTGGAGCTGTACCAGAAGAACATCGACCCGACGGGACTCGCGGTGTCGCAGTACGCATCGTCGACGCTGGGTGGCGCCGTGGGCTTCGGGGTCCCGGTTTCCGAGATCGACACCATCAACTACGGCTTTCGCGTCGAGCACACGACACTCACGCTGTTCAGCGACAGCCCGCCTGTCTACTACCAGTTCGTCAACGACTTCGGCTACGTCACCAACAGCTACATCCTGTCGGGCGGCTGGTCGCGTGACACCCGCAACGACATCCTCTATCCTACGTTCGGACGCCTGCAGTCCGCGCTGGTGGAGGTCGGGCTGCCCTTTGGCGATCTTGCCTACTACAAGCTGCAATACATCAATCAGTCGTTCTGGCCGGTCTATGGGGACTTCGTCCTGATGCTGCGCGCGGACATCGGCTACGGTGATGGATACAACAACAAGCCGCTGCCGTTCTTCAAGGCGTTCTACGCCGGCGGCGCAGGCTCGGTGCGCGGCTACGAGGCGGGTTCGCTCGGGCCTCGCGACATCTACGGCAACTCGCTGGGCGGCAAACGCAAGATCGTCGGCAACGCGGAGTTGTTCTACCCGATCCTGAAGGGTGAGCGCTCGGTGCGCATCTCGGGCTTCGCCGATCTGGGCCAGATCTATGTGAACGGATTCCAGCCGGAGTTCGAGAATTTCCGCTTCTCGGCGGGCGTGGGTCTTGCTTGGAATTCGCCTATCGGCCCGCTGAAATTCAGCTACGCGTTCCCGATCAACTCGATCGACGCGGACAGGATCCAGAAATTCCAGTTCCAGGTCGGGTCCGTTTTCTAGTGGGCGTCGGTTCCGGGACCCAAAAAAGCATTCGGAGAAGAGCTTTGAATCGCATCTCGACCCTCATCGCCGCGGCGCTGCTGCTGGCCGCCACGACGGCTCATGGCGCCGACTACAAGATCGGATTCGTCAATACGGAACGCCTGTTCCGTGAGGCGGCGCCGGCCAAGCGTGCGCAGCAGAAGCTCGAAAAGGAGTTCGCCGCGCGCGACGCCGACCTGCAGAAGTTGACGAAGCAGGTTCGCGACCTGCAGACGCTGCTCGACAAGGACGGCCCCACGATGGGGGAGTCCGAGCGGCGCAACAAGGAGCGCGACCTCGCCAACCAGTCGCGCGACCTGCAGCGGATGCAGCGCGAGATCCGCGAGGACATCAACCTGCGCCGCAACGAGGAACTGTCGAGCGTGCAGGAGCGGGCGAACAAGGTGATCCAGCAGATCGCGGCGGACGAGAAGTTCGACCTGATCCTCCAGGACCCGGTCGTCTATGCGAGCCCGCGCATCGACATCACCGACAAGGTCATCAAGGCGCTCGCCGACAAATAAGCGCGCCGGCGCGGCACCGTACGCAGTCGCGCCCGGTCGCGCGGCTGCAATCGGTTGCCCTGGCGCCAGGGCGCGCGGAATAATGCCGCGCATGCTCCCCTCCGGAATCAGCCTTGCCGAACTCGCCACCCGCGTGGCCGCCACGCTGGACGGCGACGGCACGGTCGTCGTCCGCCGCATTGGCACGCTGGCCGACTCCGGTCCCGACGCCATCACGTTCCTGTCGAACCAGCGCCTGCGCGGGCAGCTCGCGGCGTCACGGGCTGTCGCGGTGATCGTCGCGCCGGCCGATGCGGCCGCGACATCGCTGCCCAAGCTCGTTCATGCCAATCCGTACGTCGTCTATGCGAAGGTTGCGGCGATCCTGCACGCCGAGCCGCCGGTCCCGCCCGGCATCGATGCCGCGGCCCGCGTCGGTGACGACGCCGTCGTCGACCCGACGGCGTCGATCGGCCCGTTCGCCGTCGTCGGCGCACGCGCGCGGGTGGGCGCTCGCGCCGTCATCGGTGCCGGCGCCGTGATCGGCGACGACGCCGCGATCGGCGACGATACGCACATCCATCCGCGCGCCGTCGTGTATCCGCGGTCGATCATCGGCGCCCGCGGCATCGTGCATTCGGGCGCGGTCATCGGCGCCGATGGTTTCGGCATGGCGGAGGAGGCCGGGCGCTGGCTCAAGATTCCCCAGGTCGGCCGCGTCGTCATCGGCGCCGACGTCGAGATCGGCGCCAATACGACGATCGACCGCGGCGCGATCGGCGACACGGTGATCGAGGACGACGTCAAGCTCGACAACCAGATCCAGGTCGGCCATAACTGCCGCATCGGTGCGCACACGGCCATCGCCGGCTGCGTCGGCATCGCCGGCAGCGCGGACATCGGGCGCAACTGCAAGATCGGCGGCGCCGCGATGATCCTCGGCCACATCTCCATTGCCGATGGCACACTCATCTCGGCGGCCACGCTCGTGATGAACACGATCAAGGACGCCGGCGTCTACACCGGGTCGTTTCCCGCGCTCCCGCACCGTGACTGGCAGCACGTCGCATCGCAGATGCGCCGGCTGCGCCAGCTGGGCGAACGGGTGGCCGCGCTCGAGCACGCATTGCGCGCCCAGGCGAATGGCGAGGAGAAGAACGGATGACGCTGGCCGAGTTCGAAGCCATCCTGCAACGTCTGCCACGTCGCTATCCGGCGCTGCTGGTCGACCGGCTGGACGAATGCATCCCGGGCAAGTCGGCCCGGGGCCTGAAGTACGTGACCGCCAACGAGTCTTTTTTCCAGGGCCATTTTCCCGACTATCCGGTGATGCCCGGCGTGCTGGTGCTCGAGGCGTTGATCCAGTTGTCGACGCTGCTGTCGGAGTCCTCGGGGCAGGGTGCACCGGGTACCGTCCGCAGCATCGACGCCGTGCGCTTCAGGCGGCAGGTGATACCCGGCGACGCGCTGCTGCTCGAAACGCGGATGGCGGGCGAAGGGAGGTTCCTGGTCCGCGCGAGCGTCGGCGGCGAGGTCGCGACCGAGGCGGACATCGTGCTCATGCCCGACGTGCCCGGCGTCGTCCCGCAATGACGGGCGGCATTCATTCGACGGCCATCGTCGATCCGTCGGCCAGGCTCGCCCCCGATGTCGAGATCGGACCGTACTCGGTCGTCGGTGCCGACGTTGTCATCGGCGCCGGTACCGTGCTGGGACCGCACGTCGTCATCGGCGGGCGCACGACGCTCGGCGCGCGCAACCGTGTCTTCCAGTTCGCGTCGATCGGCGAGATCGCGCAGGATCGCAAGTACTCAGGTGAGTCCACGACGACGACGATCGGCGACGACAACACGTTCCGCGAGTACGCGACCGTACATGCCGGCACCGCGCAGGACCGTGGCGATACGCGGATCGGCGACGGCAACCTGTTCCTCGCCTACACGCACGTCGCGCACGACTGTGTCGTCGGCAACCTGACGACGTTCTCCAACAACGCGCAGATCGCAGGGCATGTCCACATCGACGACTGGGCGGTCCTCGGCGCGTTCGCCGGCGTCCACCAGTTCGTCCGTGTCGGCGCCCACACGATGCTCGCGGCGTTCGCCGTCGTGCTGCAGGACGTGCCGCCGTACGTGACGGTGCAGGGCTATCCGGCCAAGCCGCACGGCACCAACAGCGAAGGACTTCGGCGCCGCGGATTCGCGACGGATGACATCCTGGAAATTCGCCGCGCGTACAAGGCGCTCTACCGCGAGAACCTGACGCTCGAAGATGCTCGGACGAAGATCGCAGCCGCCGCCGCCCAAGCGTCGGTGCTGGCGCCGCTGGCCAGTTTTCTCGCGGCGTCCGGCCGCGGGATCGTCCGCTAGCGGCGAAAAGGCCAAGGGGATGCCCGACGCCACCTCCCGCGTGCAGCCGGTGCGCGTCGGCATCGTCGCTGGCGATGCCGCCGGCGACGCGCTGGCCGCGGCGCTGATCAGCGCGGTACGGGCACGGCATCCCGATGTGCAGTTCGTCGGCATCGCGGGACCCCGGATGGAGTCCGCCGGCTGCGACGCGTGGTTCGCGCTTGAGAAGCTCGCCGTGCGCGGCTTCGTCGAAGTCCTCTCGCATTTGCCCGAACTGCTGCGCATCCGCCGGCAGCTGCGACAACGGATGCTCGCCGAGGGCGTGCGCCTTTTCATCGGCGTCGACGCACCCGACTTCAACTTGAGCCTCGAACGCAAGCTGAAGCGCGCCGGCGTGCGCACCGTCCACTTCGTCAGTCCGTCCGTCTGGGCGTGGCGGCGGGAGCGGCTGGCGACGATCGGCGACAGCGTCGACCGGATGCTCGCGCTGTTCCCGTTCGAGCCGCCGCTGTACGAGCAGGCGGGCATCCCGGTGACCTATGTCGGGCACCCGATGGCGCAGGACGCGGCCACGCATTCGACGCGGCGCGAGACGCGCGAGCTCCTTAAGCTCAGGGCCGCAACACCCGTGTTCGCGCTGTTGCCGGGCAGCCGGCTGTCCGAGATCGAGATGCACGCCGACCTCGTGCTCGAGACGGCCGCGCGCTTGTTCGAGGCCCGCGACGATGCGCGGTTCCTGGTGCCGTTCGTGACGCGGGCGACGCGCGACGCCTTCGAAAACGCCATGCACCGTAGCGGCCACGAACGGCTGCCGATCACGCTGCTGTACGGCCACGCGGAGGACGCGCTGCGCGCGGCCGACGTCGGCATCGTGGCATCCGGTACGGCGTCGCTCGAGGCCGCGCTCGCGCGCTGTCCGCACATCATCTTCTACCGCGTTTCGCGGCTCACCGGCTGGCTCGTGCTGCGCAAGCTCCTGCTGCCCTATGTCGGCCTGCCCAACGTACTGGCCGGAAAATTCGTCGTGCCGGAATTCCTGCAGGAGCATGCGACGCCGCGCAACCTCGCACAGGCGGCGCTGAACCTGTTCGACGACTCCGTCACGCGCCGTCGTCTCGAGGCGCTGTTTGCCGGCTTCGCGGCGGAATTGCACGCCGATACCGGCGCACTCGCCGCCGCCGCGATCACGGACGAACTTGGCCGCGCGGGGGTGGCGTGCTGAGCGCGGGCATCGACGAGGCGGGGCGCGGGCCGCTGGCCGGACCGGTGTTCGCGGCAGCCGTCATCCTCGACCCGTCGCGGCCGATCAGGGGCCTGCGCGATTCCAAGGTGCTGACGCCCGAGCGCAGGACGATGCTGGCCATGGAGATCCGTACGTGCGCGATAGCGTGGGCGGTCGCGTCCGCCGATGTCGCCGAGATCGACACGCTCAACATCCTGCAGGCCACGCTGCTCGCGATGCGGCGCGCGGTGGAAGCGCTGGCGGTGGCGCCGGTCGAGGCACTGGTCGACGGCAACCACTGCCCGCGCCTCGCGTGTCCGGTGTACGCGATCGTCAAGGGCGACCGCGACGTCGCGTCCATTTCCGCCGCGTCGATTCTCGCCAAGACCGCGCGCGACGCACTGCTGATCGGGTTCGACGTGCTGTATCCGCACTATGGCTTTGCGCAGAACAAGGGCTACGGCACGCCGGAACACCTGGCGGCGCTCGAGCGGCACGGGCCGTGCCCGATCCACCGGCGGTCGTTCGCGCCGGTGGCGCAGATTACGCTGCCGTTCTAGTATCGGCGATTGGCGGCTCCGCCGCCGCGCCCGGGCCATCCATCGACACCATGCGTGCGCTGCGCTATGACCGCTACGGCCCACCCGACGTGCTCCGCGTCGCGGACCTGCCGGAGCCGGTGCCCGTCCGCGGCGAAGTCAAGGTGCGCGTCCGCGCGGCGGGACTCAATCCGCTCGACTGGAAGAGCCGCGACGGCCACCTGCGATGGGTGCCGCTGTTCCGCAGTCCGCCCCGGGGCATGGGCTGCGAGTTCGCCGGCGACATCGTCGGCGTCGGCGGTGGCGCGACCACACGCCATGTCGGGGAGCGCGTGTTCGGTTCGTTGTCGCCGTTCGCGCGCGACGGCGCGCTCGCCGAATTCGTCGTCGTCGCCGCCGACCGGGTCGTGCCGATCCCCGACGGCGTCTCGTACGAGCAGGCGGCCGCGCTGCCGATTGCCGCCGGTACCGCGCTGCAGGCGCTCGTCGACGATGCCGGCCTTGCCGCGGGCCAGCGCGTGCTCGTCACCGGTGCAGCAGGCGGCGTCGGGCATTTCGCCGTGCAGGTCGCGAAGCATCGCGGCGCTCACGTCGTCGGCGTCTGCAGTTCCACCAATGCCGAGTTCGCGCGGGCGCTCGGCGCCGACGAAATCGTCGACTACGCGACCGACGACTTCACTCGCCGCGACGACCGCTTCGACATCGTGTTCGACGCGGCCTGCGCGTCGTCGTTCACCGCGGCGCGGCGCATCCTCGCGGAAACCGGCTGCTACATCAGCACCAGCGGCACGGCGGCCGCCGCCGCGGGCACGGCGTTGAGCGGTGTCGTTGCGCGGTTGACGTCGAGTCAGCGCGCCATCCCGTTCGCGCTCCGGGCGAAACCGGCGCTGTTGCGGCGTCTCGCCGCGTTCGCGGCCGATGGAACGTTGACGCCGCACATCGAGCGGACAATCACGCTCGAAGGCGTCGCGGAAGCACAGCGCGCGATGGCATCCGGCCACGGCCGCGGGAAGATCGTGGCGCGGCCGACCTGAAAAAGAGGTCCGGCCCGGACTTCCGTCATCGGTGGCCCGCGGCCACGCGGCTCACCGATGCCCGCGGCCATTCATGTGGTGCACACCGACCTGCTCCGGGCGGAGGTCAGATCTCGATCTCCCCCACGGGTTCCTTGCCGGAGTACAGCTCGTTCCATTTCGGCTTGTCGCTGTTGAGCGTGCAGAAGACCGGCTTCTCGTTGCGCAACAGGTCGATGAACCATTCGTATTGCCACCGCGGCACGAAGATGTTGCCGTGATTGGTCCCCGGCAGGTGGGAGTTCGCGGGGACCGGGCTCGTGTCGTCGAGTACATAGATCACCACGTAATGGGCGTCACCCTCGCACAGGATGTGGGCGGGGATCTTGATGTTTACTCCGTCGGCGGTCGCGTTGTGCTCGCGTGCGAGCGTGATCGAGTAGGTCTTGATTTCGAACGTCGTCTTGGGCATGGCACTCTCCTCGGAACGGCAGCGGTGGCAGATCGACGCGGCACCGCACCGAAGGCGCGGGACGGGAACCAGGCACGCGGAAGCCCTGATCGACGCCATGATCGGCCGAAAGTGCTTGGGTGGCGAGCGGCATGACCGCGCGAGCCGGGGGCGCGATGGTCGGGTGATGCGTCGGGCTCAGAGCCGCGACCGGGCGCGGAGGAACGGCCGCTCGAACGCCAGGTACCACAGCGTCGCGACGCCGAGCGCCAGCGGGAAGCCCAGCGCGACATTGACGGCGAACGCGGTGGTGGTCGCAGCGCCGAACGTCGCCTTGACCCATACCGAAACCCAGCGCAACAAGAGCTCGTGCCACAGGTAGAAGCTGTAGCTCGTGATACCGAATGCAACGAGCGTGCGCCCGACGAAGGAACCCGCCGCGCCCACGGCGGCCGCGGGCCGGACGGCGAGCGCGTACAGCGATATCGCGACCGCGATCCCGGCCACCGCGTGCCACGCGTAGAGCCATGGGTGGCCCTCCCAGTAAATCAGGTAAAAGTCGCCGACGTGCAGCAGGTAGGCGAGTGCGACCAGCGCCGCGGGGCCGATGGCGACGGCCAGCGTGCGCCAGCGGGCGTGATGCTGGGCCCGCGCGCGCAGCTCGGCCCCGGCGCCGTCGCGCGCGAACGCGAGGTGGCTGGCGAACATGCCGCACAGGAACTGGTCGACATGGCCCGGGAACTGCTCGAGGATCCAGAAGCGCTCGTATACGGGCGCGTCGCGGAACAGGTGGAACGCCACGATGCGCCACGCCAGCATCGTCGTGAAGCCCAGGATCAGCACCGGCGCCCATCCGATGCGGCGGACCGTGAACGCGAGCAGCGGCAGCGTCACGTAGAACTGCGCTTCGACCGACAGCGTCCACCAGACGTTATTGATCGCCTGGAAGTGCTCGTACGACCAGTTCTGCGTCAGCGTGACGATGAACGCGATCGCCGTCCACGTCGGGTGCTCGACCCACGTGGTGAGAAGCCCCAGCACTGCCAGCAGCGCCACCTGCGCGTAGTAGGGCGGGAGGATCCGCAGCGCGCGTCGCCGCGCGTAACGGCGCAGCGCCACGCGCTCGCTGCGGCGCGCCGCGTAGTCGTCGAACATCCGCCACAGCAGGAAGCCGGAAAGCACGTAGAACACGTCCACGCCCGCCCAGCCCACGCTGGCCAGCGGCGTGAAGTCGAGCGCGGCACCGCCGGCGTGCACCACCAGCCGATGCGGATCGGCTGACCGCCACGCGTGATAGACGAAGACCCACAGGGCGGCCAGTCCGCGGACGGCGGTCAGTGCTGGATCATCGGCGCGCGGCAACATTACGTGGCGCCCCCAGTGCCACCGCTCACTGGCGGGCGGGCTTGCGCCGCAGTATTTCGTCGCGAATCTCACCGTACTGCTTGCGCGTCTCGGCCTCGATCAGTGCGGGACCGATCAGCGGCGGCACCCAGATCGACGGCGTGTAGCGGCCGGTGTGCACGATATGAAGCTTGCCGTCGACGTCGTCGATGCGCGTCGTGAACTCGGCGGGCATCGCGTCGCCGCCGATCACCCGCGAGACGATTTCGCGGTGTGGATGCAGGACGATCTCGCGGAGATTCTCGAATGGGAACGTCAGCGGGCCGCGCGACGCCGTGCCCTTCTGGAAGACCTGCAGCCGGTCGCCGAAGCGCATCCGCACGACGCTTTGCTCGAGGTTCGAGATGAACTTCGCCATGTTTTCGTAGTCGGTGAGGACATCCCACGCGACGGC
>JBDTNR010000051.1:0-12807 GCA_039933655.1 Betaproteobacteria bacterium
GTCTGGTCGCTGATGTAGAGACTGGCGGTGGTAAAGCCGAAGACGACGAACAGAAATATGAGGCCGCCGGCGACGATCGTCGTCAGCGGCGCGAGCGCTGGCGCGAGCAGTTGCCGCCCGGCGAGCAATGCCACCGCGATCGCGCCGTACCACAGCAGATTCCAGTTGCCGAGCAGGAAATAGCTGTCTGCCAGGTCGCCCCAGGCGGGCGCGTACGACAGGCGGAGATCGTAGTTGAAGAGACGCAGCTTGAAGCGCGCCAGCGCGACCAGCGCGATTCCGGCCACGGCGAAGCCGGCGAATGCGATGCGCACGCCCTGTCGCGGCCACATCGCGACGACAAGTCCCGGCACCAGCGTGGCGGCCCAGAACCAGCCGGGGTTCTTGATCTGCGTGCAGGCGATCGCGAGCAGCAGGGTGATGCCGGCATCGCCCGCATCGCGGCTGCGGTTCCAGCGCAAGAGCGCGAGCGCGGCGGCAGTGAAGTACGCGGCCATCGGCAGATCGGCGTAGCCGGCAAGCGCTACGTGCACGTTGGCGAGCGGCAACGACGCGACGAAGAACGCACCGACGAGCGCGGCGAGCGCCGACGCGCCGAGGGCGCGCAGCCCGCCGTAGACGGCGAGCGTCAGCGCGATGCCGATCAGCCACCACGGTCCGTTCATCAGCGTGTCGTCCCAGCGGCCGAGCGAGATGCAGCTCCAGACCTGCAGCAGCGGCATCGTGGGCGGATACTCAGGCGACGCATCGAAGTACACGGCGCCGTTGGCGGCGAGCCATGCCTCGACGCGGGCGAACGGAGCAACGTACCCCAGTTCGAACCAGACGCGCGCCTTGGTGCCCCATTGCGTCCACGCGTCCCACGGGTAAAGCGGGCGCGACCACAACTCGACGCCCAGCAGCGCGAAGCGCACGGCGAGCCACGCGATCAGCAGCCACCAGGCCGCACGCGCGGCGGCCGCGAGATCGGGAGGGGCGACGACCGTACGCAATGCAGTTCGCCATGGTTGCGGCTCCGCGCAGCCGCGCCGCCATGCGAGAACCGTGCACGCGATGGCCACGACGACGAGCGCGAGCGCGATGGCGGCGCCGCCGAACTTCACGCCGGCAAGCGACAGCGCGCGCATCCATGCGGTCAGCAGGAACGCGCCGGCGAGGTATCCGGCGCCGCATACCCACGCGATCTCGCCCGCCGCCTGCCTGGCCGGGCGCAGCGCCAGCACGAATGCGACGCCGAGCCACCACGGCAGCAAGAGACCCGCAACGAGGGTGATCGTTTCCATTGCTAAAGGATCCGGAACAGCACGGCGCCGGGTTCGACGAGCACAGCCTCGGCCGACACCGGTTCGCCGCCCTCGAACCGAAGCTTCTTTTCGTCGGCGTTGTACTGGACGCCGCGCCGCTGGTAGGCGAGCACGTAGTCACCCGCGCGCAGCGACGATGCCTGCGGCACCGTGTTGCGAAACGGATCGAACAGCACGTTGTGCGGATAGAGGTGATAAGCGCCGCGGCCGCGGAAATAGGCGGCGTCGGCGACGACGAACACGCGCGCCGGCGTCGACGGCAACTTCGCCCGCGCCTTTTCGACGAACTGGAACAGCGGGCCATCCTCGGCGGCGAGATGGCGTTCGCGCCAATCCTTGCCGCCGAATTGCGCGCGCGTCTCCGCCACCTGGCGGGCCAGGTTCCATGTCCATTGCGCGTCGAGGATAAGCCAGGTCACGACGAACAGCAGCGCGAGCACCACCGGCAGCGCGGCCGTGCGTCTCTTCCGCCATGCGAATGCGAACCACATGCCGGAGGCGAGCAGCACCGCTACCACCAGCAGCGTCGGCAGCGGCAACTCCTGCACTTCAGCGCCGCCGGTGATCGTGTTGATCGAGGTTCCGGACCAGGGCTCGAATGTCAGCCATTCACGAAAGCGATCGACGAGTTGTCCGGCGACACCGCCGGGCTTCACGGCGAGTCCCGAGATGCGCACGGGTTCGGCGAGCGGCCCGCGCACGGCGATCGCGACGCCGGTGATCCGGCCGACCCAGTCCGGATTCTTCGCCATGACCAGCGGCGTCAGGCGCCCGGCGGCGATGGTGATCGGCGTCGTGTTGAGCTTTGCGGGCGCGTAGTCGGTGCGCCAGAGAAAGCGCACATCCGCGTTGGCGGCGAACCCGGCGCCTACCCAAGCGATGACAGGGTAGTCGATCGAGCGGAAATCGGAATTCGCGGTCGCCAGCGCAAGGCCGGACTCGTCGACGGCGGTGATCAGGAGCCCATCGCGATCGAGCGCGCCCGTGCCGCGTGTCAATGCAATTTCGCGCGCGGTGAACGTCTTCGGGTCCGCGCCCGGGAACCATTTGCCGGGAACGCTCAGCGCGACGTAGAGCGCGAGACACGCGACCAGGGCCAGCGCGAAAAGCCCGAGCGCCGCACGTGCCGGTCCGCGCGTCGATGGGGCGGTTGGAGCGGGTGCGGACGGCGTCGCTGGCGCCAACGCGGAGTCGTCGCCGCCGGCTGGCGCGCTCACCGGGCGTTGTGGCTGTTCAGGATATGCCAAAGCGTCAGCACCAGGATGCGCAGGTCGAACCACAGCGACCAGTTGTCGATGTAGTAGAGGTCGTATTGTATCCGCTGCGCGAGATCGCTGTCCCCGCGCAGGTCGTTGACCTGCGCCCAGCCGGTGATGCCTGCCTTCACCAGGTGCTTCTGCATGTAGCCCGGGATTTCCTGCCGGAAGCGCTCGACGAACTCGGGACGTTCCGGACGCGGGCCGACGAGCGACATCTCCCCTTTCAGGACGTTGATGAATTGCGGCAGCTCGTCTAAGCTCGTGCGCCGAAGCAGCATGCCGAACGGCGTGGCGCGACGTTCACCCTGACGCGACCACACTGGTCCGCTCGCCGCTTCGGCGTCGACCGGCATCGTCCGGAACTTGAGCATGCGGAAGCGTTCGCCGTTCCAGGTGACGCGCTCCTGCCGGTAGAGGACCGGCCCCGGCGACGAAAGCTTGACGCCGATCGCGATCAGCGCCATCAGCGGCGCTGCAACGACGAAAAAGGCCGTCGCGAGCAGGTAGTCCTCGGCCGCCTTCACCATGCGGTTGACACCCGACATCGGCGTTTCGGTGAGCGAGATCACCGGCAGTCCCGCGACCTCCGTCATCGAATGGTTGATGAGGTGAAAGCTGTAGATATCCGGCACGAAGCGGATCTCGACCGAATGCTCGCCCAGCATCGTCAGCACTTCGCGAATGCGCGCCTCTGATCGCAACGGCAGCGCGATCCATACCTGGTCGATGCTGCCTGCGGCGACATCGGCCTGCAGCCGCTCGTTCGTCGACCACACCGGGCGTCCGGCGACGGTGCTTCCGGCGCCCGCGGGATCGTCGTCGTAGAACGCCTTGACGTTGAATCCGGCCCACGGCGAACTGGCGAGGCGGGTGGCGACGGTGATACCGAGCGGTCCCGCGCCGACGACCACGATATGGCGCTGGTTCAGGCCGCGCAGCCGCAACGCGCGCAGGCCCAGGCGCACCGACAGGCGCAATACCGTCGTCAGCGCGAACCCGCCGAGCAGCCACGCGCTGACCCAGACGCGCGAGTACCCGTCGCCCATCTTGATCGCGAAGATCGCTCCGCCCGTCAACGCCGCGAGCAGCAGCCACGCGAACAGCAGGCGGCGCAGTTCCTCGGCAAGGCCCGCGCCACGTTGGGGCTCGTAGAGGTTGAACAGCGGAAAGACGGTGGCCACGGCCAGGGCGCCGACCGCGAGGAACAGCAGGTAGTGGTCGGGCGGGGCGTACGTCCCGAGGTACGCGCGATAGGCGATGAAGCCGGTGGCCACCGTCAGCACGGGATCGCAAATGCGCAGGACAGCCGCGAACAGCGCGGCATGGGGCTTGAGTACGCTGCGGGCCATGGCCCGATTATCGCCTATCCCTCTCGGGCAACGAACTCGGTGCGCGCGCGCTCGACGAATGCCGTCAGCTCAGCGGTGAACCGTGGCGTCGAGAACGCGAGCGCGTTCGCGCGGCACGCATCGGGATTGATGGGCTCGGCCAGCATCTCGAAGCCACGCACGGCGGCGGCAATCGCGGCGGTGGACTGGGTGTCGAAGAAGAGACCGGTGGGCGTGCCGTCCGCCGCATCGCGGACCGTTTCGCGCGCGCCGCCGCGGCCGTAGGCGATCACCGGTGTCCCGCAGGCCTGCGCTTCCACCGGCAGGATGCCGAAGTCCTCCTCGGCGGCGAACACGAAGGCGCGGGCGCCACGCAACAGCTCCCGCATCCGTTCGCGCGTCACATGGCCGGGAAATTCCACGTTGGGTCCCGCCGCCGCGCGCACTCTTGCCGCCTCCGGGCCTTCGCCGGCGACGATCAGCCGCCGCTGCGGTAGCGCGCGGAAGGCGGCGACGATCAGATCCATCCGCTTGTACGGAACCCACCGCGATGCCGCGAAGTAGTAGTCGCGCGGCTCCGTCGCCGCGCCCGGCGCGAAGAAATCGGTATCGACGGGCGGATGGATGACGGTGGCGTCCCGGTCGTAGCAACGGGCGATCCGATCGCGGACGAATGCGGAATTGGCGATGAACCGCGTGACGCGCGAGCTGGTGCGGCGATCCCAGTCGCGCACGCGGTCGAGCATCCGATTGGCGAGCGCGCCGCGGATGCCGCTCGCGAGTCCGCGCTGGCGAAGGTACTGGTCGCGCAGGTCCCATGCATAGCGCATCGGCGTGTGGCAGTAGCAGACATGCAATTGCGATGGCGCCGTACGGACGCCCTTGGCGACGGCGTGGGAACTCGACAGCACGATGTCGTACGCGGCGACGTCGAGTGACTCGATCGCACGCGGAAAGAGCGGCAGGAGCAGCCGGAAGTGCCGGCGCGCGCCGGGAACGTGCTGCAGGAACGTGCTGTGCGCGCGCTTGCCCGCCAGGCGTTCCCGCAGCGCCTGGGGAAAGAAGTCGACTAGCGAGTACAGGTCCGCCTGCGGATAGGCGCGCAGGATCTCGGCAAGCACGTTCTCGCCGCCGCCCCACGTGTCGAGCCAATCGTGAACGATGGCGATGCGCGGAGCGCCAAGCCTCACGTACTGCTTTCGTCGAGCGTCCGCAGCGCCGCGTCCAGGTGCAGCGCCGTCTTGATCGCGCATGCGTCCCACGAAAACGCGTGCGCGCGTCCGCGGCCGGCCAGCGCGAGCCGCGCACGCAACGCTGCATCGCCGGCGAGCTGCAGCATCGCCTGCGCGATGTCCTCCTCGGAGCGCGGGTCGCAGTAGACTGCCGCGTCGCCGCACACTTCCGGCAGCGCGCCCGCGCGACCCGCCAGCACCGGCACGCCGGCGGCCATCGCTTCGAGCGCGGGCAGGCAGAATCCCTCGTGCAACGAAGGCTGGACAGCGAACTGCGCCGCGGCGACGCGCGCGACGAGTTCGGCGAACGGCAGGTCCTGCACGATTTCCACCCGGTCGGCGTGGGCGGCGGCAAGCGCAAGCGCCGCGCGGTCGATGTTGCGCACGCCCCGATGCCGCGCGACGAGCACGACGCGGTGCGGGATGCGGTCGCGAACGCGCGCGAACGCGCGCAACAGTCGCGCCACGTTCTTGTGCGGCTTCAACAGCCCGACGAAGATCATCGCCGGCCGCTCCCCGGTCACCGCGGGCCGCGTGGACTCGCCGGCCGCGAACCATGCGCGAT
The DNA here is from genome assembly GCA_039933655.1 of Betaproteobacteria bacterium. Lineage (GTDB taxonomy): Bacteria > Pseudomonadota > Gammaproteobacteria > Burkholderiales > Casimicrobiaceae > VBCG01. The sequence goes on from JBDTNR010000051.1 coordinate 5,689, forward strand.
CGGCGCCCAGCGGCGTCACCTGCAGTTTCGCCGGATCGAGCGCGCCCAGACGCAACGCTTCACGTCGCGTGAAATCGGACACGCAGAACACGACGCGCGCGCGGTTGCGGATCGCGCGCAGCCAGGCGCGCACGGGCAGCGAGCGGCCGCGGCCGGCGAAATTGGGTGCCGTCAGCGGCAGCAGATCGTGCAGCGTCACGGCCAGCGCGCAGGCGTTGCGGAGCGGCACGTTGAAGTGCGGCGTCCACAACAGATCCTGCGGCTCGAGGGCGGGTGGCGACTTCCACAGATCGCTCATCGACAGCGGCGCGACGCTCCACTCGACGATTTCGGCGTCGCGTCCGAGCAGCGCCTCGAGCTCGTCCCGATGCGCGCTTCCGGACAGCACGCGAGGCCGCCATTGCCTTACGCGCGGGACGATACGGGGCAAGAGCTCCCGCAAGTAGGTCCCGATGCCCGAGTGCCCGACGAGTCGCGCATCAATTACGAGGCGAGTCATGCTGCGATGCTCCGGATCCCGGTGTGGAGGCAGGCGTGGCCGCGGTGCCAGGGCGGTCACCCGGCAGGAGGCCCGCATGGGTCAGCGCGCGAAGGATTTCCTCAGCGTAGAGCCGGTGGATGCGTGCGTTGGGGTGGTTGTCGCCCCAATAGACGCGGTCGTCGATGCCCACCCTGCCGCGCAGCGCGGGCACGGTGTCGACGAGGCAGCTTCCGGGATGCGCGCGAACCCATTCCTCGATACGCCGGCGGTACTGCGCGTCCGACTGTGGCGGTTCTTCGTTGATCCGATGCAAGACCAGCAGGCACACCGGGATCCCCTCCGCGTGCCGCTGTGCGACGAATTTCGCCAGCTCGTCGGCCGTCGTGGGCGGCGCCGGGGGAACGGGGCGCCCGCGCACCGGCCAATCCACCGAGAGCCGCGAACCGAGCCAGGTGCGCGCCATCTCGCGCAGTCCCTGGTACAAAAAGGAATCGAGCAGATAGCCGCGCAGGTCGGTCCGCGCCGGGAAGAAGCTCTGCAATGGCGGATAGGTGAGGGGGACCGCGTCGTCGAGCGCCTGGTAACCGCTGTAGAAGACCGGGAACAGCACGAGGTCAGGACGGTATTTCGCGACGTGCTGGTCGTAGAGCGCGGCAATCTGCCTGGCCGAATAGCCCCCGACGGAGGCGTTGATCACCTCGAAGCGGCCCGGCGCCACGCCGTCCAGCAGTTCCGCGAGCGCGGCGCTGTAGACCTCCTGGTCGGCCACGCCCGCGCCCATCGTGATCGACGCGCCGAGCGACGCGATGCGAAAGACGCCGGCGGGTTTGGGCGGCGCCAGCGGGGCTCCGCGGAACCCGCCGTCGTTGACCGAGAACCGCCGGCCCTTGAAGTAGCCGCTCGCGCCGGGATTCAGCCGATAGGTCAGAACGGGGTCGGGATTCGTCGCCGCGAGATCGGTGAGCGTATTGGGCCGCGGACTGTACCGCAGCGGGTGCACCAGCGCGTCGAATCCGAACAGTGCCACGCGCGTCACCATCTCGGCGGCAAGGAAGCCCGCCACGATCAGGACGATGGTCAGTGACGCACGAAGGACGTTGAGCTGGTTCGGATTCACGTCGCGTCAGAAGTGGAAATAGATGAATTCCTGCTGATGCTCGGCGCCGTTGATCAGCAGCAGGACCACGAGCAGCACGTAGACGGCGAACCGGACCAGATACGGACAGCCATGCAGGACATCCTCGGTGCCGCGGCGATACTGGATCACCTCGATCACGATCAGCGGGACCGTGTAGAACAGGATCGTCAACGCGTCGCGCGCGGTGTTCACCGAACTGCCCGTTCCGCTCAGCAGCTTTCCCCACAACTGCCAGCCATGCGCGAGGTCGACGGCGATGAACAGGATCAGCAGCAGCAGCCAGATGTGGAACGTCAGGAACACGCCGCCCCATTGCATGGCGGTGCGCGTCGTGGGCGAGGCGCGATCGCTCAACTTGTCGAGTGCGGGGTAGAGCGCCCGATGCCCGAACAGCACCGCGCCCCAGGCACCCCCGAAAGCGACGAATTTCCATGCGGCGCCATGCCAGAGTCCGACGAGGACCATCGTGGGTATCACGGCGAGGCTGTGCCAGCGCGGCGTGAACCAGTGGCGGATATAGCCGTAGAGCAACGGGTTGTAGACGTAGTCGCGGAACCAGTTCGAAAGCGAGATGTGCCACCGTTGCCAGAACTGCGACGGATTGCTCGAAAAGAATGGCAGGTTGAAGTTCCGCACGAGCGAAAATCCCATCAGTCTCGCGAGACCCCGCGCCATGTCCGAGTAACCCGAGAAATCGCAATAGATCTGGATCGAGAAGGCAAAGATGGCGACGTAGACGTCCCAGCTTAGGTCTGCTCCATGCAGCGGGAACGCCCACGTCACGTAAGGCGCCAGGTTGTCGGCGATGTAGACCTTCTTGAAGAGCCCCCAGAGGATGAGCCATCCGCCCTGCCGCAGGTCTTCGGCGCCGATGGTGCGAGGCGCCTGGATCTGGGCGATCAGCGTGCCGGCGCGTTCGATCGGGCCTGCGAGGAGCTGCGGAAAGAAGGCGACGAACAGCGCGAAATCCGGGAATACCGTCACCGCCCGCTGCCGCTTGCGGTAGACGTCGATCGTGTAGCTCATCGTCTGGAACGTGTAGAACGAAAGTCCCACCGGCAGCACGATGTCGAGCGTGACGCGCGACAGCTCGAGTCCGGCGGTCGCGGCCAGGGCCTGCATGCTGTCGGCGAAGAAATTGAAGTACTTGAAGAAGCCGAGCATGCCGAGGTTGCCGGCGAGGCTCAACAGCAGCCAGCGCCACGCAGCTTCGGGCCGGCCGCGCGCGTGCTCGCGCTCGACTCTGATCCCGACGACGTAGTCCATGATCGTCGCGAACCAGAGGAGACCCAGAAACCGGTAGTCCCACGCGCCGTAGAACAGGTAGCTCGCTGCGAGCAGCAGGTAGTTCTGCCGGCGCCATCCGAGCGCAAGATAGAGCGCGTACGTTGCTGCGAAGAAGAAGAGAAACTGGCCGGAATTAAAGAGCATCGCTGCGGACCGCGCCGTGGCAACGTGTAACATCCGGGGCAGCGATGCCGGGGCAGCCGCGCGCCCGGTTGCGGTGCCCATCCGGCAACGCCATCGAACCGGCCGGCGCTCCGCCGACGGCCTTGCGCTGCGCGGGGACGGCGCGCGTGCCGCTCATCGGGAACAAGCTGCATGATCGATCCACTGCCTGCCACCCTGCCGCCGCTGCGCTTTCATCACGCCGGCGTCGCCTGCGCGAACATCGAACGGGAGGCGGCGCGCCTTGCGCCGCTGGGCTACACGATCGAGGGCGCGCCATTCGTCGATCGCACGCAAGGCATTCGCGGACTGTTCGTAGGCGGCCAGTCGCCGCGGCTCGAATTGCTCGAGCCGCTTGCCGCCGGCGGCGTGCTGCAGCCATGGCTCGACAACGGGACCAAGCTCTATCACCTCGCATATGAAACCGCCGACCTCGACGCCTCACTGGCGCATCTGCGCCGCGGGCGCGCGAAGCTGGTGGTGGCCCCGGTGCCGGCCGTCGCCTTCGGAGGCCGTCTCATCGCCTTCGTAATGATGCCGAACATGATGCTCGTCGAATTGATCGCCGCCGAGTGACGGCGAAGCGTGGTCCGGGTGAGGCCCCCCCGCGCCCGGCCGCGGCCACGCGGGACGACGGCGGGTGGACGCCATTGACCGCGCAACAGTCGCGGCGCCGGCGCGGCTGCACGGCGCTCAAGGGGAGCCTTCCTGCACCGGCGTCCGCGTGGACTCGAGCACGTAGCCGACGTTGATCGCGTAGCGTCCCGCGAGACACTCGTCGACCGACTTCCCCGCATGCGGGCAGATTCGCTCCTGCCGGATATGGAAACCGCAGGAATCGAACAGCGCCTTCACTTCCGCGAGGTCACGGAACAGGTAGATGTGATCGATCGCGGGCGCGTTGATGCACGTCGTCACGAAGATGAAGCAATCGCCGCGGGCGAGCGCCGCGATCCTGCGCAGGAAGTGCTCCGGCTGCTCCACGTGCTCCAGCACCTCGCCCATGACGATGGCGTCGAAGCCATCCTCCGGAAACTTGGCGTCGAGGAAATCGAGGCATTCGAGCCGCACGTCCGCGGCGCGCCCGGTGGCATCATGCGCGACCAGGTCCCGCGTCTGCTGAATGCTGGTTTCGCTGACGTCGACGCCCAGAAAGCTGTCGTATCGCGACAGCTCGATGGCATTCCTGAAGAAATATCCGTGGCCGGGGCCGATCTCGAGGTACCGTCCGCGCCGGTCCTTTGGCAGCGTCTCCCGGAAGAACCGGAAAAGCTCGAGATGGTTGGGCCAGAGGTACGCACTGAGCGCGAGGCCGTACAGGTGAAACGACATGTACTCGCGGTCGAAATACACGTGCCGCGCGACGTCCGCGAACGACGTGTACCGATACCTGCCGTGCCGCTGGAAGTACAGCTGTTCGCGCAGCGCGTCGGCGACGACGGTGCGGTAGCACTTCGCGAGATGGTCAATCGACAGGTCCCGCGCCGCGCAAAACGCAAGATAGCCTTCGAGCTCGCCCCGCTCGTCGCGGGTGAGTTTGAGAAGCGCCTGGTCGAGGAAGCCGCGATGCATCGGGCTTTCCTGCCGGACTCGCGCGATGAAGGCCGACAGGAGCGGCGGCAGCAGGATGGCCGCCGGCGGCTGCGCCGCGGCGGCCGTCGCGGGCGCGGCGTCCGCATCGCGCAGATGCGATCCGGCGCGCGCGCCGTTCGCCGGCGCGCCGCTCAACGTTCTTCCAGCAGGCGCCGCATCGTCGCCAGGACCAGCGGATAGGACGTGATGGAGGCCGCTTCGTCGTCGGGAATCGCGACGCCGAACTCGTCCTCGAGCGCCAGCACGAGGCTCATGTGACGCATCGAATCCCACGTGCGAATCGTCTCGATGCTCGCATCGTCCCCGATTGCGGCCGGATCGACCTTGAGGACGGAACCCATGACCTTCTTCAGTCGCGACTCGTCAAGCATCCGTCACCTCGATCCATGCGGGCGCCGCGCGCGGGATCGCCGCGAGTTCGCCCTGGTAGCAACGCGTCGGCCCGGCGCCGGCACACGGCGTCAATCCCATGCGGTCGTAGAAGTCCGCCACCAATGCGTTGCGCGCGGTCGGGACGTATTCGGCACGGACCCTCGTCGCGCCGCGCCGCTCCGCCGCCGCCATCACATGCGACCAGACCGCGGTTTCGACGCCGCGGCCGATCACGCGGCAGCTCATCAGGAACGTGTCCACCATGGCGACCGCATCCGCGTAGAGGACGATGACGACGCCGGTGAGTCCTGCGTCGCCGAACCTGTCGCTCACCTCGAACGAGTGGACGGCCGCGTCCGGGTTCCGCATGACGTCCAATATCTGCGCTTGCGTGTATCGGCGCGTCGTCACGTTGAACTGGTTCGACTTCATCGCAAGCTCGGAAATCCGGGCTATCCGGCCCTCGGCATTGCGGGAAACGGCGACCTTGAGCCCCAGAGAGTGCAGGTAATCCTCGTGCGAATTGTACGCTACGCGGGTCGACGATGCGACTGCGCGCTGGCGGTATTGCGCCGTCTTGGCCACGCTTTCTTCCGCCAGCCCGGCCGCCAGAAACAGCCGCTTGACGGCGTCGAACGCGCGCGGGTATTCGGACAGCGTGGCGGGGACCTGGATCGTGCGCACCATCGGCAACTGCTGGCGGACATACTCGCATTCGAACGCGGAGTCATCGACCAGCACGAGACTGTCGAGACCGACGTCGAGTTCGACGGCGATCCGGCGCAGGTTCGTCACCTTGTTGTCCCAGTTGACGATCTTGAGCACGACCGTGGCATCCTTCACGACCATGTGCGGATGACGCGCCAGCACTTCGTCGACGTCCGCGGCGTTGTTCTTGCTGCACAGGCAAATCAGCACGCCGCGGCGCTCCAGCGCGGCGACCTCGTTCTGGATCCGCCAATACACGTTGCCCGGGTAATCGAAGGGATCGAGCGCGATACCTTCGAGCAGGTCCTCCCCGATCACGCCGCCCCAGAGCGTGTTATCGCAATCGAGCACCAGCACCTTGCGGTAATAACCGCCGAATGCGCGCGTCGCCGCGACGACGTTCCGGGCAAGTTCGTCCAGCAGCGCGACCGCGTACGGCGCCTTGCCCCGGAAATAGAACCGCCAGTCGAATGCGTGCGCGGCCCCGACCGCCGTGATCGCGTTGTCGACGTCGACCAGCGTGACATTGGGAAAGCGCGCGGCCGCGTCGTCGAGGACCGCGTTGAAGTCGGCCACCACGCGCGCAATGCGGTCCGGCACCGCGCGATCCACCGCTCGCGACAGGCGGTGCAGCCGGGTGACCAGGATGGTCCGCATCGCGCTGCCGCGCGTGAGCGCGAGTTCGAGACGCGCGCGAAACTCCTCGCGTTTAGCGACGATCGTGGCGTCCTCCAGCGTGCCGAGCTGGGCCTCGAACGACGGCAGCAGGTTGTCGAACAGCAAAACGACAAGGACGGCGCCGATGTCCGCCGCGGCGAACCGCTCCATGTCGCCCGGCAGGTCGTCGTAGCCGCCGCTTTCGACGCGCAGGCGCACGTTCTCGACGAACGCATGCCGTTGCAGATAGGCGCCGAGCAGGTCGACGGTGATGTTCGACGATATGCCGATGCGGACGACGGGTGCGTCCGCGAACAGCTCCTCCGCCTCGGCGAGCGCCCCCGCCACGGCGCTGACGGTCGCCTTGGGATCGGCCAGCACCTCGAGTGGCGCGGTCCTTTTCTCGATCGTCACGGCAACTTCCCGGAGTGGCTCCGCGGCGTTTCGCTGCGCAGTGTTGGCGCGACGCGATCGTTGCCCGGGCTGCGCGGCGCCCGCGGGCTCCTCGTGGTGCCCGACGCGTAGAAGAAAATCCCCAGCACCGCATACGTCATCGTCAGCAGCCCGTTCTGGGAGACCTGGCCGCTCATACCGAAGTAGAGGACCAGCGCGATCCACGCGCCAAGGTGGAGCGAGTCGGCGAACGCCAGACGGCGCACCCAGAGCGCGCGTCCCAGCAGCAGCGCGAATCCCACTGTGAACAGTACGCCGCATTCGGCCA
>JBDTNR010000052.1:0-12767 GCA_039933655.1 Betaproteobacteria bacterium
AGTCCTGACTGTGGAGCGCCTTCGGACGCGAGTTCGATTCTCGCCACCTCCACCACAAACAAGAATGACGGCCCCCGAGCGGGGCCGTTTTTCTTTCTGTCCCACTCTCCACAGAGTTACACCGACGTCCATTGGCGCTTGCGTGAATCTAACCTCTTTGGTGATAACCGAGATGGCAATGGAAGATCGAATTAATTCCTGGTTAGGGTAAAGCGAAATGCCAACATCCAATCGGCCGACGCCTTGATCAATGACCTCGAAGAAACCCGCCAGCGGTAAGCGGGCAGCACCGCCCAAGGCGTGCGATTACACTAAGACCTTTCGCAAAGATTGGAAGCGCCTCTCGCGCTCGGGTCGCTACAACCTGAAGCGCCTGAAGGAGGCGATGCGGTTGCTCGCCGCCAACGACGCTTCGCTCGGCCCCGAATTCGAGGAATAGTCATGGGTGTTGAATCACTCCCCGACTTCACCCGACTGGCACGCCAGCGATGGAAATCCATTCCATCCGACATTCGACAACGCTTAATGGCCAATGTCTGGTGCGGGCGCTGCCGTCACGAAGTGACGATCACCAATTTCAGTGGCACCATCAAGGGCGGCAACTTGCTGTTGGTTGGCAAGTGCGCCGAATGCCACGGCGACGTGGCGCGGGTGATGGAGGCAGCCTAGGTCGCGTAGAATCCACGCGAGGCAGTTTCGTACTTCGATTGCGTCCATGAGACTTTGCGCAACGGGGCAACGGAGGTTCCGAAAATATCCGCGCCATGCGCGCGCGCCTGCCCTTTGGTAGAAATGGAATCGACGGAGTCGCGCAAACGTCAAAGCCAAGAGTGAGCAGAGCCATCATGCGCCAGCTGTTCGTCAAGTTCGCCGCCATCGTCGCGCTCTGCGCGTGCGCCTCCACCCAACAGTTCAGCGCTCCCGAGCAACCGGCGCTGGCTGCGCTAGCGATGCCGTACGCGGCGGACCTGCGCGCGCTCGGGATCACGCATCTCGTCTCGCCGGGAGGCGGCGCGATGGTGCGTCTTGAGACGAAGTGGGGTGCCGTCTACGTCCCGTATCCGCGCGACGTGCCGCCCGTTGCATTCGAACTGCAGGTCGACGAGAGGAGCCTGCGCGCGGCTGCCAGCGCGTTCGATGCCGCCCGCGACGCCCGTGTGCTCGCATCGCTGATGCCGGCCGTTTTTCGCGAGACTGCCAGCAACAACACGATTCAGTGGTGGCGCGCCAATCCCTGGAGATGAACGAGCGCGCAGCCTGTCGCAGTTTGCGCGCCGCGCACGACCATTGCTGCGCCACCTGCGACGGCAACGGGCGTCTTCGCCGATGGTTCGATCGAATGGCCGTATCCGGCGATGTGCAAGACGCGAGTGCCGCCCCATTTCCTGAGGTCCACCACCGTAACCGCAGCGGGCAGGCATTGCAGCGCGGGATGTACAATCGGACGATGCTTAAACGCTGGAAACACTGGACAGCGCTCCTGCTGCTGGTGGTCTGCGGCGCCTCGGCGGCAGCGTCGGTCGGCGCGGGGTTCTGCACGGCGGACACGAGCAGTCTCGGCGATGTCCGTGCGGCGACTGAAGATGCGGGCCCGGATCCGACGTCGTGTCCGCTGCTGAAGTTGGCGGAGTTCGCGACCACGCCGATCGTGTTCGCAGTGCTGTTGCCGCTCGGCGTCGACGTCCCGGCGTATGTGCGGCCGCTGCTGCCCAGCCGGCTCCACGGGATCGACCCCGAACCGCCTGTAAAGCCCCCTGCGGCTTGACCCCGTTGTTCGCCGATTTGCGGCGGGACTTCGGGTTCTCAAAGTTGGTGTCGCGCCGGGACGGCGCCACACTTCCAGCAATAGTTGTTCGCCATTTCCAGGGGTTATCGTGATCAAGTCTCTCGGTCGAGTTTGGTTGTCCGCCGGCCTGTTGGCCGGCGTGTTCGGGGTTGGAACATTTTCGCTGCAGGAAAACGTCGCGAACGCCCAACCTACTGTGGCTTCAGCAGCGCTGGCCCGCTTCGGCTCGCCGACGACAGGGCCGGCCGATGCCAAGGTGCACATTGTCGAATTTCTCGACCCCGCATGTGAAGGGTGCAGAGCGTTCTACCCTATCGTCAAGGCAGTCCTCGCCGAGTATCGCGGAAAGGTCCGCCTGACTGTTCGACACCTGGCTTTTCACAAGGGCGCCGATTACGTGGTGAGGGTGATGGAAGCCTCGCGCAAGCAGGGCAAGTACTGGGAAGTGCTGGAAACGCTTTTCGCGACCCAGTCGACCTGGGCGGTGAATCATGCCGTGCAGCCGGCGCGGGTGCTGGAGTCGCTGAAGGGACTCGGATTGGACATGCCGAAGCTGCAGCGCGACATGGAGGCGCCCGAGATCACCCAGCTCATGGCTCAGGACCTGGCGGATGCGAAGACCCTGAAAGTGGCCCAGACTCCGGACTTCTTCGTCAATGGAAAGCGTCTGGAGCAGTTCGGCGTGGACCAGTTTCGAACGTTGGTGCGCAACGAGGTGAGTGCGGCATACCGATGAAGGACCTCCCCGGACGCGGTCGACGATGATCCGCATCCGGGTTCGAGCCGCTGGCAGGAGCACCCGATGACCAACTGCTGCGAAGACAAGAGCTGCGCGATCGCCGCCATGCGCGAGGCGCACGGGACGGTCCTGTGGATCGTGCTCGCGATCAATGCGCTCATGTTCGTCGTGGAGGGATGGGCGGGGGTCGTCGCTCATTCCACGTCGTTGCTCGCGGATGCGCTGGACATGCTCGGCGATGCGCTCGTGTACGGCTTCAGTCTGTTCGTGCTGTCGCGGTCGCTGCGTTGGCAGGCAGGTGCTGCGCTGATGAAGGGTGTGTTCATGCTCGCGTTCGGCGTGGCGGTGCTGGGGGAGGCGATCCACAAGGTTTTCGTCCCTGTCATGCCTGAGGCCGGGATGATGGGCGCGATCGGGGGCCTTGCCCTGGCGGCGAACCTGGTCTGCTTCGCACTTCTCTATCGACATCGCGGCGACAATCTGAACATGAGTTCCACGTGGCTGTGCTCGCGGAACGATCTCATCGCGAATGCCGGCGTCCTGATCGCCGCGGGTGCTACCTACCTGTCGACATCGCGGTGGCCGGACATCGTCGTCGGATGCATCATTGCGATCCTGTTCCTGCGGTCCGCGTACAGCGTAATCGGCGAATCCGGCAAGGCGCTCCGCAAGGCGTCGGTGCCTGTCGACGGTGCGATCGGCGAACCAGCCGCCGGGACGTCGCCTGCCGCGATCGCCGGCGCGCCGATTCACTTCGTGACCCGTCGCGGAACCGGCCCTGCTTCGCGCGTGCCGTAGCCGCAGTATTGCTACCGTGCGGGCAGCGGCGGACTACGCGCGACCGCGCCATCCTCCGACACCGTTTTAGTACGGCCTCCGGAAGTCGAGCGGAAGGCCGATAGGCAAACTCATCTCCAGCGATCGGAGAACGATTCGCTTTTCTCTTTCCAACCTGGAGACTGCGATGAGGAGCAAACAAGCAAAGCTTTGCGCGACCGCAATTTCGCTCGCGCTGGTGTTCTCGACGTCGTACGCGGCCGACGGCACGAAGGCATCGACCGAAGCCCAGACCATGACGGGCAAGGAAAAGGCCACGGCGATCGGCGCCACGACGGGTGCTGTGGCGGGTGCGGTAGTGGGCGGCCCGATCGGCGCCGTCGTGGGCGCCGGAATCGGCGGCTACGTGGGCAACCAAGGCACGGACGCCAACGGCAAGGTCGCGACCAACACGACTTCGAATTCGTCGCGCAGCGGCACGGTGCGCAGCGCGCAGATGGCGCTGAACAACCAGGGTTACAACGTGAGTGTCGACGGTCAATGGGGCCCCAACACGCAAGACGCCGTCCGCCGTTTCCAGGCGGAGCGCGGCATTGCGCAGACGGGCACGCTCGACGGCACGACGCTGAGCGCGCTCGGCGTCAACCGCTGATCGGAACGGGCAAGCAGGAAGAAACGCTGCCTCGTTTCGTTGTTGGTACGGGCCATTGCGGATTCTCCGTCGTGGCCCGTTCCATTGAGTCGCGGATGAATCGCCATGCGAGAGGTTCGCGGGCAGGTTCGGCGGTAACACGACGACAAGCCCCGGCGCGCGGAGCAAGCTCCGGCGCAGAGGCTTTTGGGTGAAAAATGCAGCAGTGGCGAGAAGCTCGACTACTTCTGCGCGTCCTTGATGGCTTCGCGAGCGTCGCCGACACCCTTCTGCACCTTGCCCTCGATCTGCTTGCCGACGCCCTTGACCTGCTGCGAGGTGCTGCCGGTCACCTGGCCGATGGTCTCCTGGACTTTGCCAGCGATGTCCTTGGCCGTGCCTTTGACTTGATCCTTGTTCATGACTGATCTCCGGTTTGCGCGGGGGCTTCCGCGAGAGCAATGATGGCGCTGGCGAACTGCGCCAGGTATGCGTCGCGCGACGATCCGGGTGTAGGCCGGCGCCTACGCGAACCCGCCTTTCAGATGCCGTCGCGCGCGGGCAGGAAGACCTGGTTCACCGAGCTGTGAACGGCGGCCAGCATCTGGTCAATGGCCGCGTGGTGCAGCAGGCGCAGATCGTTCGCCAGCTCGTCCTTCTGCGCGCGCGCGGATTCGAGCAATTCGGCGCGCATTGCTTCGCGAAACCTGTGCTCATCGATCTTGATCATCGCCTGGTCGATGGCGAGCCACGTGACGACGCCGGCCGAGAGGCCGCACAGTACCGCCAGCGGGCCGCCTGGGCTGCACACCGCCGTCGCCCCGGTCGCCGACAGCACGATCGAACCGGCTCTCTTCGCGGCCGCCTTGCCCCCCAGCGTCGCGGCTGCCTGAAAGGTCTTCTTGGACGCGAATTTCGCGACCGCGCCGGTCGACGCCTTTCTCGCCAGCAGGCCGATGCCGACGACGCTGACCACCCCACCGCTCACCGCCGCCGTCGCGAAACGCTGTCGATCCCGCTCGAGATCGCCGAGCGCCGACAGATTCAGGCGCTCCAACTGGCAGGGGCTGGCGCGCACGTTGTTCTGGATTTCACCGCCTACGCGCGCCGACAGCGCGGCCATTCGCGTTTCCGATTCGCTGCCGATCGCCCGACTTAACCGCCGCAGGCGGTCGTCAAATTGCGCGCCACCGAACAACTGTTCCTCGAGCTTGCTGGTCATCAGCTGCGGAAAGCCGCCGACGACGAGCGCACCCAGCCGCTCGTACTCGCCCACGACGGAAAAATACCAGTCGAGATATCGATCCACACCCTGCTCGACAGGCGCAAACAGCATGTCCAGTTCACGCTCGATGCGCCGATCGGCCTCGTTTTTCGCTGCGTGACCGGCGCCGGCGAGTTGCAGCGCGAGGCCCGACTTCAAGGCGGCAACCGCGCTCGCATCGGGGCGGCAGGGATTGGCCCAGGCGATGACGTTGCGGGCGCCCGCCGCGAGCTGTGTCGGATCGTAGTCGCGCAGCACGTACGTGGCCCACAGCAGCGGGAGGCCCAGCGCGACGATCGTGAGGCCGAATATTTTCGTTGGGTTACCCGAAGCAGGCGATACGGCGGCACGCTGGCCGCGGCGATCCAGCAGCGCGATGAGGCCGAGTTGCAGGCGGGTGAACGCCAGCGCTGCGGCGCCCGCCTGCAGCAGGAACAGGGCCCACGCCGCCAGCTTCAGCTCCGGACGAGGCAGGCTCGGGATGATGATCTCGAGCGCGTGCCAGGCGAGTCGGTCGAGCGTGGCGAGCCCGCCGACCACCCAGCCCGCGATCCGGCACGTCGCGTCGGCGCCGGCCTCCGCGAAAGCCTTTTCGGCCACGACATTCCACGTAAGTCCACGCGTATCCGGTGCGCCGCTGACAAAGAAGTCGAGCACGAGGAAGCACAGCGCCAGTCCGGCCATGTTGAGCCAATAGAGCGGCCATCGCCGGGCAACGAATCCCACGGCGTCTCCGCGCACTTGCGACGCCAGCCGTCGGCTCACCGGCACGATGGCCACGGCGAGAATCACGGCGTCCGCGGCCAGCACCAGCCATTGGACCGTGGTCAGCAACGCGCAGAGCGCGAGCAGCAGCACGGCCCAGCACAGTGCGACCAACACTTGCCACACCGCGCTGATGCGCCCGGGCCAGAACGTGCGCCGGGTCCAGCTTCCTTCCAACGTCACGCCGGCCAGAATGGCGCGTCGCTGGAACAGCGCAGCTTCCCGCTGGAACTCCCAGATCGGCCACGCCGCCGCGGCGGCGGCGAACGGCAGGCTCCAGCACGGCACCCGCAACAGCGCGTTGGCGAGAAGCCACAATGCGCCGGTCGCGACCGCCATGGCGGCGGCACGAACGATCGTCGGACGAAGGAAAGTGCGCGATGGGTCGGCGGAGGTCATTGGACAGGGATTGTGCCACCGGGCGCACCGGTGCCTCGGTGTTCGACGAAAGCGCATGCCCGTGGCAGGAGTGCAGAGCCACGTAGCTCCGCGAGTCGATAGGCCGGCGGCGCGGCAACGACGCCGCGCCGAGCAGCATTGATCGGCGTCAACCCCACACGGCGGCTTCTGACCGATAAACTCCGGCACAACGGAGATTCCCACATGCGAACAGCAAACACCCATTCATCGATCGACGGCGGCATGCGCGAGCGCGTCGCGACCTGTCTCTGCTTCCTGGCGCTGGCGTTGCTGCCGCCGGCGCTCGTTCACGCGCAGGCAGTGGCCACGGCCAATCCGCGTCTTGCGAGCCTCGGCATCGAAATCTGGCCCGAGTACGACCGCCCGGCGGCGCTGGTGATCCTGCGGGGCACGCTCGCGGAGGACGCGAAGCTTCCGGCCGCGGTCACGCTGCGGCTGCCCGGAACCTCCGGCGGTGCGGCGGCGGTCGCGTACTCGACGGCGGCGGATGGCAACCTGCTCAACCTGAAGCACGAGCGCGCGACCACCGGCGAGTTCGTGACGGTGAAATTCGAGACGCCGACGCGGTTTTTCCACGTCGAGTTCTACGAGCCGATCCCGACGGCGAGCGCCGCGCGCAGCTATCGCTATGTGTGGCCGGGCGACCTCGCGGCCGCGCGCATCATGCTGGTCGTGCAGGAGCCGGCGACGGCGACCGACTTTGCGGTGGAGCCGAATCTCGATCGCACGCAGACCGGTCAGGAAGGTTTGCGGTACCGGACCGGCGAGTTCTCCGCGCAGGAACCCGGCAAGCCGTTGGCCATCGCCGTGCGCTACACGAAGACGGACGCGCGTCCGACGGCCGAGATCCTGAAGCCCGCGACGAGCGCGTCGGCCGCGGCCGCGCTGCCGGCGAGCCCCGCGGCAGCGCCCGCGGCGCTCCCCGCTGCGGATCGCGGCGGATGGCCGGGCTGGGCGGCGGCGCTCGCGGCCTTCGTGCTGCTCGGCCTCCTGGGCGCCGCATTCGTCCTCTGGCGATGGTCACGCGAGTCCCGCAGCGTACCGCCCGCGCAGCGGGTCTGCGCCAAGTGCGGCGCGGTGCAGCCGTCGGGCAACAAGTTCTGCGGCAACTGCGGCACGAAAGTGCGCTGATGAGGGCTGCGCGGCGGCCACGCGCCCCGTCGCGGCGGGCCCGTCACCGCGGCGCCTGGTCTCCGGGCGGAACCTTCGAGCCGGCGGACTCGACGGCTTCGATGGTCGCGCCGGTCATGTCCATCCTGCGACCGCATTTCCGGCACGCGATGGCGTGCGCGACCGCGTCGCTTGCCAGGTGCTTGTCGACTTCGCCGCACCCACGGCACTTCGACATCACCCAGACCATGCCCTGGCCATCGACATGGAGTCTTATGCTTTGCATCGTGCGTTTCCCGTGTTCCCGGCGGACCTGCGCATGACGTGCGCAGAATCGACGGAGGGCCCCTCGTCTAGCGTATCCTGCGGAGCAGCTGCTTCGCCGACCCGCGTGACGATGGCTGATCCGGAGTTCATTGTAACGGTGGGACGGGGTATCCGCATCCGGCCTACAGTCGATCACGGGAAACACCTGCGGATTCCGGGGCCGATGGCGAGCATCATCCGCTGCCCGTGCTCCGAACACATTGCCGCCGCCGTGCCGGCTTTCGTCCTCCCACCAAGGAATCGTCAATGAGGGAATCTTCCTCCCGCGCCGTTGCGTTCACGCCCATCGCCGCGTGGCTTGCACTGATCACCAAGACGAGCGAAATGCTGGTCGCCTCCGCGGAGGTCATCGGCCATCGCACGGGCCGCATGATGCTGTCCGGCCCGCTGCCCGGCCCTTCGGACCAGCGGGAGTTCGAATTGATGAGCAGCGAAAAGATCGCGGCGGCCATTGATTCGTCGCAGGCGATGGCCTCGCACATGGTGAGCTTGAACATGCGGTTGTGGCGCCAGATGTTCACCGCGCAGTTGGGGGCGGCGACGGCGATGGCATCGCTGGCGACCAGCCGCACGCCCACGCAGGCGTTCGAACGTCACGTGCATCTGGTGCGGGCGATCAATCGCACCACGGTGTCCGCCGACCGGCTGTCGCACTCCGCCGCGCGCCTCGTCCAACGCGGCCTCGCGCCGATCCACTCGCGCGCCGTGGCCAACGCCAAGCGTCTCGGCAAGCGCTGACGCGCCGCTGCGCGCGGCGATACGCGACCGTCCGCGCCGCCCGGCGCTACTTCGACGCTGCCCCGGGGGCCGATTCGGTCGGCGACCGCGCGGTGTTGCTGCGCGACTCGAAAAAGCTCTTGTTGCCCGAGGGATCGGTGCCGGGCGCGGCGCTCGGGGTGATCGGCTTCGCCTCGCCCGCGGCGCGCAAAGAGTTGCTGCGCGATTCGTTGAAGGTCTTCTTCGTGGCGGAGCCGGGGGCGGGCACGACGCCGGGTGCGACGGGCTTGGTCCCGCCCACAGTGCGCACGGTGTTGCTCCGCGACTCGAAGAAGCTCTTGTTGCCGGAGGTGTCGGGCATTGCGTTCGGCGTGACGGACACGGCGTCGCCGGGCTTGCGGGTCGCGGTGTTGCTGCGCGATTCGTAGTAGCTCTTCTGTTCCGCCGGCGTCGCATCCGCGGGAGGCAGTACCGTGCGCGCTTTGGCGGCGCCAGGCATGGCGGCGTTGCCCGGTAAGGCGCTTCCCGCCGCTGCGCCCGTCATGGACGGGGACTGCGCGAACGCCGCCCCGGAGAAGGCCAGCAGTGCACTGACGAGTATGGCGGTGGTGGTGGACATGAATGCCTCCTGCATCGCGGCGTGCGAGGTCTGGTGAAACGACTATAGGCGTCGGAGGATGCTCGCGCCATCGTGACGGACAGACGGACAGCTAGGCCGTCGACCGGTGTCGCCTCGGTCTGGCAACCCGGCAGGAGCCGGCGCGTAAGCCTTCTGTAAGTCGATCTGTCAGCGCCTGGAGGGGATGCATGCACGATCCGAGCCATGGTGGGGACCCGTGGCAGTCTTTCGCTGCCGTCATAAAAAAAATATCAGCAAAAACAGCGAATTAGACGGCGGGACGCAGTTTCCGACGCGCTTTCCTGCATACCGCGTCGCGTGTGTCCATCTGTCAGCGATCGTTAAGTGGTGTCGCCCCACACTGCCGTCATCCCAAGACGAATGCCACAGGCGGACGACGACGGATCGGCCGGCGCGCCGCCTTAAGCGCCGTTGTCGAACGAGGAGCTTGGATCATGGCAGCGCGTATTCAGGACCAATTGAGCGGACTCTGGCGCCTGTTGCGCAAAGCTGGGCCGTACGTCGTTCTGGAGGTCGTGTTGCCGGGCGGCACGCTGTTCGCGTTACTGCTGTATATGCATCGCAGCGGCCAGCTGCACAAGCTGCGCGACGTGGGCGCGATGGCGCGCGGCGTGCTCAAGGCGGCCGGCGGAAGCTTCGACCAGATGGCGTCGGTCTGGCAGCCGTTCGGGAAGTTGCAGGCGCCGCGGTCAGGACGTTGAACGGGACGCCGGCGCGCTGTCATCGAACCGACGACAAAAAAGCGGCCGCACGAGGCGGCCGCTGGGGGTCGAGGACACGCAAAGGTCCGGGAGGAACCCGCTTCAGCGCCGGAGAACATGCCTTGGCCCTCGGGCCCTAAAGGCTCGGTGTCCGCAGTTACCCGCTACGGAGACCGGTGGGCCGGCGGTGGAGTGGTATCCACGACGGCCCCAGTGTGCCGCCCGCCGGCGTGCTGCGGTCAGCGGCCGGACCGCCATTTATCTGTGGGACAATTCCTTCAGAGAAGCGGCGGGCGCCTCGCCTGTCCGCGAAAACCGGGCGCAGCGTTGATTCGAGTCAATGCCGGCGCGTCCGCACACGCTAGATTGCCTGCATGAGTCATCCGCGTCACTGGAGCCTCGGGGCCAAGCTCGCCCTGGTCGGCACCCCCTTCCTGCTGCTCGCGTTCCTGTCGATCGCGCTGACGTTGTGGGTGTCATGGCAGCTCGACGGCGGCGCCGCCGCCGTCAACGAAGCCGGCCGCATGCGGATGCAGGCCTACCGGATGTCGCTGTCGGCGGGCACCGGCGACGTCGCCGCGCTGCCGGGGCAAGCGGCGGAATTCCAGCGCAGCCTCGAAACGCTGCGGCACGGCGATCTCGAGCGGCCGCTGTTCGTGCCTTGGGACGACGTCGTGCGCCAGCGGTTCGCGACGGTCGAGCGCGATTGGGGGCGTTTCCGCCGCCAGTGGACGTCGTTGCCGCCGTCGGCGGTGTCCGGATTGCACGACGACACCGCGGCGTTCGCCGCCGATATAGACCTGTTCGTCGCCGGCATCGAGCGGCACATGTCGCGGTGGACGTCGCTTCTGCACCTGCTGCAGATGGCGATGATGGCCTTCGCCGTGATTGGCGCCGTCGTCCTGCTCTATACCGGTTACGTGTTCGTGTTGGAGCCAGTGGGGCACCTTAAGGACGCGACCGAGCGAATCCAGCGCGGCGATTTCGCCGCGCGCGTTGAGCGCGTCACCACCGACGAGTTCGGTTCGCTTGCCGAATGCTTCAACGGCATGGCCGAGCATCTGCAGTCGATGTATCGCGACCTCGAGGCGAAGGTGGCGGAAAAGACGTCGCAGCTCGAGGAAAAGCGCGAGCGTCTGGAGGCGCTGTACGACGTGACGGCACTGGTGGCTAAGGCCACGACGCTCAAGGAGCTGTCGAGCGGCATTGCCGAGCGCGTGGGCAGGGTCGCGCATGCCGATGGCGTCGCGCTGCGCTGGTCCGACGAGGGCAATCAGCGCTTCCTGCTGCTGGCGTCGACGGGATTGCCGCCGTCGATGGCCGAAGGCGAGCAGTGCGTGCACGCAGGGACCTGCCATTGCGGTTCGCCGGCGGCGCCGTACGGCGTGCGTGTGATGCCGATCGCCGACATGCGCAACGCCGGCATACCGCATTGTGCCGATGCCGGCTTCGCGACAATGGTATCGATTCCCATCCGCCAGCACGACCGGCTGATGGGCGAGGTGAACCTCTTCTACCACGCGCAGATCAGCCTGTCGGACGCCGAGCGTTCGCTGCTGGAGGCGCTCATCGCGCACCTTGCGGGCGCGATGGAGAACTTGCGGCTGAACGCGCTCGAGAAGGAAGCGGCAGTGGCGCAGGAGCGCACGTTCATCGCCCGCGAGCTGCACGACTCGATCGCGCAGTCGCTGGCATTCCTGAAGATCCAGGTGCAGCTGATGCGCGACGCCCTGGGCACGGGCGATGCGCAGCGTGTGCAGCGGGTACTCGAGGAGATCGATACCGGCGTACGCGAGAGCTACGGCGACGTACGCGAATTGCTGGTCCATTTCCGCACGCGCACGCACGGCGAGGATATCGAGCCCGCGCTGCAGACCACGCTGCGCAAGTTCGAGCACCAGAGCGGCATGAAGGCGACGATGCAGATGCAGGGTCACGGCATGCCGCTCGCTCCCGACCTGCAGATCCAGGTCCTGCACGTCGTGCAGGAGGCGCTGTCCAACGTCCGCAAGCATTCGCAGGCCGAGCGCGTGTGGCTGGAAGTGCAGCAGCAGCCGCAGTGGCGCTTCGAAGTCCGCGACGACGGTGTCGGTTTCCTGCCGGACACCGGACGCACCGACGAGACGCACGTGGGCCTGCGGATCATGGCCGAGCGTGCCGACAGGATCGGCGCGACATTGGATGTGGTGTCCACACCCGGTCGCGGCACATCGATCGTCCTGACGCTGCCGCCGCGGGTTCCCGCCGCGCCTGTTGCGGGGTCCCAGGCCGCTGCGGCAGCGGCGGCGGATACGCTGCACTGATCGTCATGCCCGGCGTGCCGCAATCTCCTGTCCGCATCCTGGTCGTGGATGACCACACGCTGTTCCGCCGTGGTCTCACGGCGCTGCTGGCGCGCGATTCGCAACTGCACGTCGTCGGCGACGCCGCCGACGCGGGCGAGGCGCTGCGCCGCGCGGAGGAATTGCAACCGGACCTCATCCTGCTCGACAACCACCTGCCCGGCGTCAAAGGCGTCGACGCGCTGCCGGGGTTGCGCGAAGCCGTGCCCGGCGTTCGCGTGCTGATGCTGACTGTGAGCGAGGACGAACAAGATCTTGCCGCCGCCCTGCGCGGCGGCGCGAACGGATACCTGCTGAAGACGATCGAAGGCGATGCGCTGGTCGCGGCCATCCTGCGCGCGATGCGCGGCGAGTCGGTGGTGGCTGAGGAGATGACCGGCAAGCTCGTCGCCGCGTACCGTGACGCCGCTTTGCCGGTGCCGGCGCCGCCGGTCTCCAAGATCGAGCAACTGTCGCCACGCGAGCAGGAGATCCTGCGCGGCATCGCGCGCGGCGCGAGCAACAAGGAGATTGCCCGCGACCTGGGCATCGCCGAAACGACCGTGAAG
>JBDTNR010000053.1:0-12683 GCA_039933655.1 Betaproteobacteria bacterium
GGATGCGCGTGGCCATCGGCGGCAGGTCGAACGCGTCGTAGTGCCACTGGAACGCGGCGAACCGCGGCAGTCCGCCAAACCACTCGCGCCGCGCGCCGCGGTCGCAGACGTCGACATGCAGCCAGCCGATCTCCGGTTGTTCCATCCGCTTGACGCGCGCGCCGAGCGCCTTGGCCATCAGCTGTCCGCCCAGACAGTGCCCGATCACGGGCGTGCCGTCGCCGATGGCATCGCGCAACAGGCTGCACAGCGGCGCCACCCACGGCAGCGTGTCGTTGACGCTCATCGGGCCGCCCATCATGCCGATGCCGGAGTAAGCGGAGGGACTCGCGGGCACGGCGACACCCTCGTCCAGTGCCAGCAGCTCCCAGGGGATCCCCTGCTGCGTCAGCCAGATCCCGAAGCGCCCGGGGGTTTCGGTGGGAGAAAAGCGAAAAATGGCGACGGGGAGCATGGGTGACCTTGGGTACCGCCGCACGCACGATGGAAGTCGCACCGCGGTAGAGCCGATTCTAGCAGCCGGCGCGCCGGCATCCCGGCCCTGTCACATCTGCTTGAACAGGTGCGTGAACTGCCGCGAGATCGGCAGCTTCTCCGGGCGGTTCTTGAGCAGCACGAACTGGCGCTCGGCGTCCTCGCGCAACACGCCGGACACGGCGTCGAGGTTGACGATGGTGCCGCGGTGCACCTGCCAGAATTGCTCGGGATCGAGTTCGGCCAGCAGGTCTTTCAGCGGCGTGCGGATCAGCGCCTCGCCGGTGGCGAGCACGACGCGCGTGTACTTCGTATCGGACTGGAAATAGACGACGTCGGCCACCGGAATCAGCTTCACCTGCTTGCCCACGGCCGCCTTCACCCACTTCATCCGACCTGCGTCGCTTTTGACCGCGGCGCGCAATTGGCCGATCAGCGCCGACAAGTCGGCGGGCGGGCCCGCGAGCTTGCGCTCCATGCGCTCCGCCATCGCCTTCAGCCGTTCGGTCTCCACCGGCTTCAGCAGGTAATCGACCGCGCCGGCCTCGAACGCCTGCAGCGCATATTGATCGTAGGCGGTGATGAAGACGACGTGGCATTCGGAGCCGATCTGCGCGGCGACGTCGAGTCCCGTGCGGCCCGGCATCCGGATATCGAGGAAGGCGATCTGCGGACGATGCAGGGCGAACAGCGTCAGCGCCTGTTCGCCGTCCTCTGCCTCGGCGACGATATCGAGTTCCGGCCAGACGTCGGCCAGTTTTTCCTTGAGCCGCTCGCGCATCAACGGCTCGTCTTCGGCAATCAGCGCAGTGGGTCGGGTCATGGCGAGTCTGCCTCGTGCAACGCGCGATGTTGGGAAATGGACGCCGCCGGGCGCTCGGCCGGCAACAAAATTCGGGCGCGGAAGCCGCGCGGCTCGTTCTCCTCGAGTTCCAGCGACGCCCGCTCGCCGTACAGGAGCTGCAGCCGTTCGCGAATGTTGGAAAGACCGATGCCGCTCGCCGACGGACCAGCGGCAAGTCCCGCGCCGGTGTCGGCCACGCACAGCACGACAGCGTCGCCTTCGCGCGTGACCGTCACGTCGATGCGCCCGCCGCGCGGCGACGGCTCGATGCCGTGCTTGATCGCATTTTCCGTCAAAGTGATAAGCATGCCCGGCGGGATCGCGAGCCCTTCCAGGTCGTCCGCGACCACTACCGACCATTCGAGGCGGCGAGAAAGCCGCGTCTGCATGATGCCGAGATATGCGCGGATCATCGCCGCCTCCTGGCGCACCGTCGTGGTTTCATCGCGCAATGCAGGCGTCGCGGCGCGCAGGAACCGGATCAGTTCGCTGATGAGGCGCGCCGCCTCCGGCGCCCCTCTTTCGGCGAGCTGCTGCGCGCTGCCCAGCGTATTGAACAGGAAGTGGGGCTCGATCTGCAGCTGCAGCAGCTTCAGCTTGGATTCCGCGAGCTGGCGCGACGTTTCGCTCTGCCTCGCCTCGGCTTCGAGGTGCGCGGTAAGGGCGCGGTACTCGCGGTTGCGCAGGTGGGCGATCAGGGCAGTGACGAGCGCGAACAGAAAGCCGAACACGAGGCCCGCCGTGACGACGTGGCGCAGCTTGGCGCTGTCCTGGAAAAATACGAATGGGTCGACGCCCTTGACGAGCCCGGCGATGCTCGCACCAACGAGCGCGCCGGCCAGCGCCAGCAGCGGCGCCGCGACGATGAAGCGGAAGATGCGGCCCTGGAATTTCCGGTAGCCGAACCACGCCGACAGGCCAGACCACAAGAGCGTGAGCACGACCAGGTTGAACAGGATCGCCGCTTCGGCGAAAGTCATGTTCCACGGCAATTGCGATGCGAGCCACGAGACGAGCGTCGTGACAGCGACCACGCCGAGCAGCCAGCGCCAGCCACCGTTGGCGTAGAACCAGCGGTCGAACGCACGCACGTCGCGGCGCTCGATTTCGGACAGCGACGCGAGCACGCGCTGCGCGAATGCCTCGTAGCGGGATTTGAGGGCGGCGATCATCGGGACCCGGATTGTAGGCGCCTGCCGGCGAAGAGTCCCGGCCGGCCGCGACAGGCTACGGCGGGGTCGACATGAATGGCCTCCCGCGCCGACGAACATCGACGCCTTCGGAAGGCAGCGCACCCTGCCGCCGGCACGCGAGCCGCATGGAGCGCGGCACGGACACAGGACGCGCGCGGGGGCGGCCCGTCCGGGGACTACAGGCCGCGCGCGATCCGCGCGTACGCCGAATGGTTGTGGATCGACTCGAAATTCTCGGCCTCGACGGAAAAGCCGTCGAACCGCGGATCGGCCGCCAGGCGGTCGGCCACTCCGCGCACCAGATCCTCGACGAAGCGCGGATTGTCATAGGCGCGCTCGGTGACGTACTTCTCGTCGGCACGCTTCAGGATGCCGTACAGCTCGCTCGACGCCTCGTCCTCGGCGATCCGCAGGAGTTCCCGGATGTAGACCGGCACGCGACCGCGAACGGTGATCGTCACCGTCGAACGCTGGTTGTGCGCGCCATAGTCCGAGATTTCCTTGGAGCACGGGCACAGCGACGTGACCGGCACCGCCACCGCCACCGTCCTGCTGAAACAGCCATCCTGCAGCGTGCCGGCCAGCCGCACTTCGTAGTCGAGGAGGCTTGCCACGCCGGACACCGGCGCGATCTTGCGTACAAAGAACGGGAACGCGAACTCGATGCGCCCGCCTGGCGCGTCAAGGCGCTCGACCAGGTCGGCGAGAAGAACGTCCAGTCCGGCCACCGACAGCGGCGCAGCACCCGGGGCGGCGCGCTCCTCGAGCAGCATGACGAGCCGCGACATGTGCGTACCCTTGCGATCCTCGGCGAGCGCGACGTAGACATTGGCGACCGCGATCGTCGCCTGCGCGACGCCGTCCGCGTCGGCGAACAGCAGCGGATACTTCAGACCGCGGATCCCGACCTGGTCGATCGCCAGGTTGCGTTCGTCGGTCCCGGATTGCGTGTCGGGAATCGGCATCAGCCGGCCGGGTTGTTCGGGCTTGTTCATGGTGTCGTGGATTGCGGATTGTATCCGAACGGTTTGCACGGCCGCATGCGGCTGGCGGCGGCGATCGTCATGCCGCGGGCTTCGCCCACGCCCCGGCCGGCCGCGCGCCGAACCGTGCGAGGACCGCGGCGGCGATGCCCTTGGCATCGAGCCCGGCCTGTACGAGCAGGAAGGCCGGATCGCCGTGGTCGATGAAGTGATCCGGCAGCCCCAGGTGGAGCAGCGGGACGGTGATGCCCGCGGCGGCGAGCGCCTCCGCCACCGCGCTGCCGGCGCCGCCGGCGATCACGCCCTCTTCGATCGTCACCAGCGCATCGTGGTCGCGTGCAAGCCTGCCGACCAGATCGACGTCGAGCGGCTTGACGAAGCGCATGTTGACGACCGTGGCGTCCAATTCCTCCGCCGCCGCGAGCGCCGGATGCAGCATCGGTCCGAACACGAGCAGCGCGATGCGCGGGCTGCGCTTGCCCGCCTCGCGCCGGATTTCGCCCTTGCCGATCGGCAGCGCGTGCATCGCCGCGTCGATCGGCACGCCGGGACCCGAGCCGCGCGGATAGCGAACCGCTGCCGGCGAGCCCAGCATGCTGCCGGTATAGAGCATCTGCCGGCATTCGTTCTCGTCGGACGGCGTCATCACCGTCATGTTCGGCAGGCAGCGCAGGTAGGCTAAGTCGAAGGCGCCGATGTGCGTCGCACCGTCCGCACCGACGACGCCCGCGCGGTCGATGGCGAACAGCACCGGGAGGTTCTGCAGCACGACGTCGTGGATCACCTGGTCGTACGCGCGCTGCAGGAACGTCGAATAGATGGCGACCACCGGCCGCATGCCCTCGCAGGCGAGGCCGGCGGCGAACGTGACCGCGTGCTGCTCGGCGATGCCGACATCGAAGTAGCGGTCGGGAAACGCCTGCGAGTAGCGGACTAGACCCGAGCCTTCGCGCATGGCGGGCGTGATGCCGACGATCCGCTGGTCGCGCGCCGCCATGTCGCAGAGCCAGTCGCCGAACACCTGCGTGTACGATGGCCGCGCCGGCGGCTTGACGACGATGCCGACGGCCGGGTCGAACTTGGTGACGCCGTGATAGAGGATCGGATCCTCTTCCGCCTTCGGATAGCCATAGCCCTTCTTGGTGATGACGTGCAGGAACTGCGGGCCGGGCAGTTCCTTGACGTTGGCGAGCGTGCGCGTCAGCGTGTCGAGGTCGTGGCCGTCGATGGGTCCGATGTAGTTGAAGCCGAACTCCTCGAACAGCGTGCCTGGCAGCAGCATGCCCTTCATGTGCTCTTCCCACCTCTTGGCGAGATCGTGCATCGGCGGCACCTTGGCGAGCACTTCCTTGCCGCCGCGGCGCACGGTGTTGTACAGCCGGCCCGACAATATCTTGGCCAGGTAGTTGTTGATGGCGCCAACCGGCTCGGAGATCGACATCTCGTTGTCGTTAAGGATGACGAGCAGGTTGGCACCCTGCGCGTTGTTGAGCGCCTCGAACGCCATCCCCGCGCTCATCGCGCCATCGCCGATCACCGCGACGACGTGCCGCGACTCGCCCTTGAGCTTCGCCGCGCGAGCCATGCCGAGCGCGGCGGAGATCGACGTCGACGAATGCGCCGTACCGAACGTGTCGTATGCGGATTCGTCGCGCCGCGGAAAGCCGGAGGGGCCATTCCACTGCCGCAGACGCGCCATCGCCTCGCGGCGCCCCGTCAGGATCTTGTGCGCGTACGTCTGGTGGCCGACGTCCCAGACGATGCGATCCCCCGGTGTGTCGAAGATGTAGTGCAGCGCGACCGTGAGCTCGATGGTGCCAAGATTCGACGACAGGTGCCCGCCGGTCTGCGCGACCGAATGCAGCAGGAACGCGCGCAGCTCGCGTGCGAGTTCGCGCAACTGCGTGCGGTCGAGCAGGCGCAGGTCGGCGGGGCTGTTGACGCGTTCGAGCAATGGGTACATGACGATGGGGACGATACCGGTCAGTGGGTGCGCCGCGCGATCCATTCGGCGATTTCATGCAGCCTGCGGGCCGCGTTGCCGAAGGGCGTCAGCGCGGCGTGCGCCTGCGCCTCCAGGTCCGCCGCGTACCGCTTGGATTCGGCGAGCCCGAGCAGCGCGACATAGGTCGGCTTGTTGTGCGCGGCGTCCTTGCCGGCGGTCTTGCCGAGCGACGCGGAGGAGCCCTCGACGTCCAGCACGTCGTCGACGACCTGGAACGCGAGCCCTGCCGCGCGCGCGAAGGCGTCCAGCGCGGCCGTCTGCCCGTCTGCAAGCGGGAGCCCGCACGCGGCGCCCAGCCGCACGGCCGCACGGATCAGCGCACCCGTCTTCATCCGATGCATGTTTTCGAGATCGGGAAGCGACATCGCCACGCCGACGTGCGCGAGGTCGATCGCCTGACCGCCCGCCATGCCGTTGGCGCCGGCGGCGTGCGCCAGCAGCGCACACGCAGCACCCGGATCGCGCAGCGGCGCCGCAGCCAGCACCGCGAACGCCTGCGCCTGCAACGCATCGCCGGCGAGCAGCGCGGTGGCTTCGCCGAACGCCACGTGGCACGTGGGCTTGCCGCGCCGCAGGACATCGTTGTCCATGCACGGCAGGTCGTCATGCGCAAGCGAATACGCGTGGATCATCTCCACCGCGGCCGCGGCGCCGTCGACGAGCGCCGCATCGGCATCGGCCAGTTCGCCCGCCGCATACGCGAGCAACGGCCGCACGCGCTTGCCGCCGCCGAGTACGGCGTAACGCATCGCATCGCGCAGTTTCGCCGCCCCGCCCGCGACGACCGGCAGCCCGCGATCGAGGACATCCTCGATTCGATGCTGGCGTTCGCCGGACCAGACCGCGAACGCGAGATCAGGATCCATCGTCTCCGCCATCCGGCGCGAACGGCTTCAATACGCCCTTTTCGAGGATCTCGATCTCCTGCTGCGCATCCTTCAGCATCGACTGGCAAAACGCGACGAGTTCGGCGCCGCGCTTGTAGGCCGCGAGCGACTCCTTGAGCGGCAACTGTCCGCCTTCCATCGATGCGACGATGGCGTCGAGCTCGGCGAGCGCCGATTCGAAGTCTTTGGGGGTTTCCGCGGAAGGGGCCATGCGCTGTCCTGTAGGTGTCCTCGCGCGGGCGGTGCCAGCGGCTTGAGGCAGATGCCGACAATGCGACTCGTCGTCCGCACGGGATTCGCCGCCATTATCCGGGGTTGCCGCGAAGCGAAAACGTTCGGTAAGGTCTTGACCTGATGGCGGAAAGCCGAATATAATAACATCTTTTGACGACGCGGCCTCGACGAACCTTTCGTGCGGCCGACTTAGCAAAGCGGTCCGGGGCGGCTTTAACGCAAGAGCAAAGCCGTAAGCGTCCCGGGTTGTTGGGTTGGGTTGGTTGCTAGCAACCGAATGGGACGAAAGGTAGGCCGCGATGTCTGACCTCGCCACGGCCGGTCGTCTGCGTCAGTCTGCGACGCAGTTTCCGGTTTCCTGGTATTGCGATCCCCGCGTGCTCGAAGCCGAACAGCGTCTGCTGCTCGCGCAGGGGCCGAGCTACGTGGGGCACGAACTCATGGTGCCGAATCCTGGCGACTTCCAGGCGCTTGCCGCGCGTGGCGAGTCGAAGATGCTCGTCCGCAACGCGCAGGGCGTCGAGCTTCTCTCGAACATCTGCCGGCACCGCCAGGCGCTGATGTACAACGGCCGCGGCAACACGCGCAACATCGTGTGCCCTCTGCACCGCTGGACGTACGACCTGAAGGGCGAGCTCCTCGGCGCTCCGCATTTCGCCGACAAGCCGTGCCTGAACCTTCAGCGCACGCCGATGCAGAACTGGAACGGCCTGCTGTTCGACGGCAGGCGCGAGGTCGCGCGCGACCTCGCAGCGCTGGGCGTCAAGCACTTCGACTTCTCGGGGTTCATGCTCGACCGCGTCGAACTGCATCGCGTCAACTACAACTGGAAGTCGTTCATCGAGGTCTACCTCGAGGACTACCACGTGGGACCGTTCCATCCTGGCCTGGGCCAGTTCGTCACCTGCGACGACCTGAAGTGGGAGTTCGGTGACTGGTATTCGGTGCAGACGGTCGGCATCAACAACAGCCTGTCGAAGCCCGGCTCGCGTACATACGAGCGGTGGCACAAGGCGGTGCTCGACTATTACCGCGGCGAAGTGCCGCGCCACGGCGCCGTGTGGCTCACCTACTACCCGAACATCATGCTCGAGTGGTACCCGCACGTGCTGGTGATCAGCACGCTGATCCCGGAGGCCGTCGACCGCACGCTCAACGTCGTCGAGTTCTACTATCCCGAGGAGATCGCGATGTTCGAGCGCGAGTTCGTCGAGGCCGAGCAGGCGGCGTACATGGAGACGGCGAAGGAGGACGACGAGATCGCCGAGCGAATGGACGCTGGCCGGCGGGCGCTGTACGTGGCCGGCCGCAACGAAATCGGGCCGTACCAGTCGCCGATGGAAGACGGCATGCAGCATTTCCACGAGTTCTACCGCCGGCAGATGGAAGCGCACGTCGCGCACCTGTAGCCTAGGCGGCGCGCGCGGGCAGGCGCGCCCCCGCGAGCCTTCCATTGCGCGTGCCGGTCAGGGTGCTGCGACCGGCGCGTTCATCGTGCTCCGCCACCGCACCGACCTTCCCGCCGGCCGCGCCGTTGCGTCGCCCGAGACGCCGCAGCAATGGTGCAACAGTCGTCGCAGCCGGTATGATCATTCCTTATAGCGCATCACCGCCGCGTCAGCGATCGGCGCCGCAGTCCGTCCACGACCAGGTCACGCGAAAGCCCATGTCCACCACGCTCATTTCCACCGAAGACCTGGCCACGCGGCTCGGGCAGTCCGACCTCGTCATCTGCGACATGCGCCATGACCTGGCGCGCGCGGACGCGTGGGGCGAGGCGCAGTATCGCGAGGGCCACATCCCGGGGGCGGTGTTTGTCCATCTCGACCGCGACCTGTCGGCGGCGATGACCGGCTCGAACGGTCGCCATCCGCTGCCCTACCCCGAAACCGCGGCCGCGGTGTTCGGACGTCTGGGCATCGCCCCGGCCAAGCGCGTCGTCGCGTACGACCAGGGTCCCGGCATGTTCGCGGCACGCCTGTGGTGGATGCTGCGCTGGCTGGGCTTCGACGACGTTGCCGTGCTCGATGGCGGCTTCGCCAAGTGGCATAACGAAGGGCGGCCGATCAGCACGTCGCCCGCGACGCCGATTCCCGCCCATTTCGCAATCCAGCGCGTGACGCCGACGGTCGACGCCTCGGGCGTGATGGCGAGCCTCGCGCGGCAGGCGCTGGTGCTGATCGACGCCCGCGCGCCAGAGCGCTTCCGCGGCGAGACCGAGCCGCTCGACCCCGTGGCCGGCCACATCCCCGGCGCACGGAACCGTCCGTACAGCCTGAATCTGCGACCCGACGGAACATTCAAGGACGCGGCCACGCTGCGCGCCGAATTCGACGCAGTGCTCGCCGGCGCCGCGAAAGACGCGGTGGTGCATCTATGCGGCTCAGGCGTCACCGCCTGCCACAACATGCTGGCCATGGAGATCGCGGGTTATCCGCCGACGCGCCTTTATCCCGGATCGTGGAGCGAGTGGTGCGCCGATCCCGCGCGGCCGGTGGCCAGCGGCGCTTAAGGGTCCAGCACGCCGATTGGCGGCGGCGCCCCGCCGTTTGCGCCGCGTGAACGGAAAACAGGGTCACCTGGTGCGGACATCAGGGTCCGCCGCGCAGGGTCCGACGCTTAAAGTCACGACCGCGCCACCAAAACCGGCGAGAGCGCCCCGCCGCCGTTCAAGCCGCCAGCGGCCATGCGGCCAGTTCGGTGTAGACCGGACCTTCGGGCCGCAGTTGCGATCCGATGAGGCACAACCGGTCGACGGGCCAGCGGACCGGCGAACAGCGCGCACGCGGCTGCGGCAGCACGCACCTCCGCGCAAGCGTCACGTGCGGGCGAAACGGCCGCACCTCGATATCGAAACCGCCAGCGGCCAGCGCCTCGCGCAATGCCGCGTGCATTGCGAGCACCGGCGCCGGGACCGCGGCGGGCGCGACCCACGCGACGCCGGAAGCTCGCCACGCGCCTGCCACGTCGAACTCGATCGTCGCACCGATGTGCGGCAGGCGATCGCCGATCGTTCGCAACGCGGGCAGCGCGGCCACGTCGATATCGCCCAGGAATGCAAGCGTCAGGTGGACATGCTCGCCGCTGATCGCGCGGCCGCGCGAGCGCCGGGCGATGTCCCGCGCCAGCGCCACGAATTGCAGGCGAACGGCCTCGTCGGGGACGAGGGCGTAGAACGCCCTGATGCGGTCCGTAGACTCCAGCGGGCCGACCGGCGCATGTTCGCTCAAATCCATACGGAATGGACCGCGGCGGCCCGCGAGGGTTCGCAAAAAAACCGCGCCAGCCCCTGCGGGCGGCGCGGCTATTCCTGCGCTTGCAGGCGCGGGACGATCAGCCGTTGGCCACGTGCAGCTCGGTCTTGGGCTTTTCGAAGAACTGCTCGTCTTCCGTGGAGTTCTTGAGCGCCGTCGTCGACGCCTGGCTGCCCTGGATCGTCGTCGTGACCGCGTCGAAGTAGCTCGTGCCCACCTCGCGCTGGTGCTTGATCGCGGTGAAACCCTTCGACATCGCCGCGAACTCGGCTTCCTGCAACTCCACGAACGCCGTCATGTGTTCGTGCGCGTAGCCGTGTGCGAGATTGAACATCGAGTAGTTGAGGCTGTGGAAGCCGGCCAGCGTGATGAACTGGAACTTGTAGCCCATCGCGCCCAATTCGCGCTGGAACTTCGCGACTGTCGCGTCGTCGAGGTTCTTTTTCCAGTTGAACGACGGCGAGCAGTTGTACGCGAGCATCTTGCCGGGAAACTTGGCATGGATCGCGTCGGCGAACGCCTTCGCGAAATCGAGATCCGGCTTGCCGGTCTCGCACCAGATGAGGTCCGCATACGGCGCGTAGGCCAGGCCGCGCGACACCGCCTGGTCGAGGCCGCACTTCGTCTTGTAAAAGCCTTCGATCGTGCGCTCGCCCGTCAGGAACGGCTTGTCGTTGTCGTCGATGTCCGACGTCACGAGGTCCGCCGCTTCGGCGTCGGTGCGCGCGAGGATGATCGTCGGCACGCCCATGCAATCGGCGGCGAGACGCGCCGCAACCAGCTTGTCGACCGCCTCGCGCGTCGGCACCAGCACCTTGCCGCCCATGTGGCCGCATTTCTTCACCGACGCGAGCTGGTCCTCGAAGTGCACGCCGGCGGCGCCCGCCTCGATCATTGCCTTCATGAGCTCGAACGCGTTCAGCACGCCTCCGAAGCCGGCTTCCGCATCGGCCACGATCGGCGCAAAGAAGTCGAGTTCGCCAGTGCCCTCCATGTGCTGGATCTGGTCAGCGCGCGCAAACGTGTTGTTGATGCGCTTGACGACGTTCGGCACCGAGTTCACCGGATACAGCGACTGGTCGGGATACATTTCGCCCGCGATGTTGGCGTCGGCGGCGACCTGCCATCCGGAGAGGTAGATGGCCTTCAAGCCGGCCTTCACCTGCTGCATCGCCTGGTTGCCCGTCATCGCGCCCAGCGAGTTGACGAAGGGTTCCTCGTTGATGAGCTTCCAGAGCTTTTCGGCGCCGCGGCGCGCAAGCGTGTGCTCGATATGGACCGAGCCGCGCAGGCGCACGACGTCTTCCGCCGTGAAGCCGCGCTTGATGCCCTTCCACCGCGGGTTTTCCGCCCAATCCTTTTTCAATCGTGCCGCTTCGAGATCGTAGTTCATTGCCGTACTCCCGTTGGTTCGTCGCCGTGTTGCCGTCCGCATGCGCGGCGGCGCGTTGTTCAGCGGGCACACGTCGCGCGATGCGCGGCATGCGTCCCGGGCGAAGCGCTCGGCAAACTTCTGTTGCCGGCGCCTCGCGGCACGGACCGAGGAGGATCGCTCGCTCGATCGGGCGGGCAGGTGGATTGGGGTGTACGGTCCGCAAGCCCTTCTTGCCGTCGCCCGCGTGATGCTGCGGATGGCGGCTCGTGATGACGCCACCTTAGCAAGCCCGGGCGCCGCTGACAAGTATTTTGGCGCGCCGCAATATATTTTTCCACATAAGAATCAGAGTCTTAAAATCACATTCCACCTGATGGAAAAGATCTTGCACTTTACACCGGCATTGATGCTGCGCAGCATGTATATCTTATATAAGACTGCGCAGACTGGGCATTCCGATATCGATATAGGTTATTGAATTTACACATAATCAATTGGTGCAGCTGCGAACCGCATCCGCCAGGACCATTTCCACGATGCGGATCACTCTTCCATTCCGATGCGCGACGGGAAGGATTCTGCAGTTGTGGGCACGCGACAGTCGGGGCCTGCCGCGCGCCATGGCAGGGTTTTTGCGGGCGAGGACACGGCAGTCCGTGTCGGCGCGGGACCGCGGAAGTCGCGAATGCGCCGCGCGGTCCTCGCGTTCGGCGGTCGCATGGTTAGCATCGACCGAGATACCACGGCGGGCGTGATGCGATTATCCTTGTCACTGACGAGCGCGCCCAGCGCTTCGAGGTCGTCGTCCAAAACCAATCGACAAGGAGCACCCCGTGCGCATGACAACCGTTGCACTCTCGGCACTGTTCGCGCTGGCCGCCACCACGGCGACCGCGCAGGGCCAGGATCCCAATCTCGCGCGAAACATCGCCGCCAATTGCGCGAACTGCCATGGCACCAACGGCGTCAGCCAGGGAGGCGTGCCGTCGCTCGCCGGACAGTCGAAGGCGGATCTCGTGCGCAAGATGCAGGACTACAAGTCCGGCCGCACGCCCGCCACCATCATGCCGCAGCTTGCCAAGGGCTACACCGACGAGCAGATCGACCTCGCCGCCGGCTGGTTCGCCGCGCAAAAACCCTAAACCCTCACGGAGATCCGAACATGAACACCATGCAACGACGGAATTTCCTCAAGGCGTTGGGTGCGGGCCTGTCGGCAGCCGCACTTGCGGGCTGCGCGGCCCCGGGAAGCAGGAGTGGTCCTCGCGTCGTCATCGTCGGCGGCGGCTACGGTGGCGCGACGGTCGCCAAGTACCTCGACATGTGGAGTAACGGCACGCTCGACATCACGCTGGTCGAAGTCGACCCGTCGTTCGTCTCGTGCCCGCTGTCGAACCTCGTGCTGGGCGGCAGCAAGCAGATCGCCGATCTCAC
>JBDTNR010000054.1:0-12407 GCA_039933655.1 Betaproteobacteria bacterium
GTTTGCGCCGCGCGCCGAGCGCAGTGCGCCGTTGGTGACTTGGCCCAAACCGCCGCCCGCAAGCGGCTCCCGGATACGCGTCCGACCCGTCCATTCCCTTCATCCAACCGCCGCATGGCCCGACCGCTGTACGCCCAGATCAACAAGTCCGCCTTGCGCGCCAACCTCGCGCGCGTGCGCGAAATGGCGCCGGGCACCCAGGTGATGGCCGTCGTCAAGGCGAACGCGTACGGACACGGGCTTTTCGACATCCTGCCTGCGCTCGAGGAGGCCGACGGACTCGCGCTGGTCGAGCCCGACGTCGCATTCGAGTTGCGCGAGCGCCGCTACACGCGGCGCATCCTGATGATCGAAGGCTTTTTTGCCGAGAGCGAGCTGCCGCAGTACGCGCAGCGCCGCCTCGCCACAGTTGTGCACGACATGGAGCAGGTGCGGATGCTCGAAAACGCCGTGCTGCCGCGTCCGCTCGAGGTGTTCGTCAAGGTGAACACCGGCATGAACCGGCTGGGCTTCCGGCCCGGCGATGTCGCGGGTGTCTGCGGGCGCTTGTCGTCCTCGCCGGGGGTGGCGGCGTTGCGGCTGATGATGCATTTCGCGCGGGCGGACGAGGACGATGGCCTGAAGGAGCCGATGGCGGTGTTCGACGCGGCCTGCAAGGGCCTGCCGTACCCGCGGTCGCTGGCGAACTCGGCGGGCATCGTGCGCTTTCCCGAAGTGGGCGGTGACTTCGTGCGGCCGGGCATCATGCTGTATGGGGCTACGCCGTTCCCGTACGATACGGCCGACATGCTGGGATTGAGGCCCGTCATGACGTTGCGCTCGGCGCTCATCGGCGTCGTCGATCTGAAGGCGAACGAGAGCGTCGGTTACGGCGCGACGTACACGGCATCACGGCCGCATCGCATCGGCGTCATCGCGTGCGGCTACGCCGATGGCTATCCGCGCCACGCGCCCAACGGCACGCCGGTGCTCGTCTGCGGAAAAAAAGTTCGCCTGGCGGGCCGGCCGTCGATGGACATGTTGACGGTCGACCTGACCGACGTTCCGGAGGCGCGCGTCGGCAGCCCGGTCGTGTTGTGGGGCGAGGGCCTGCCGGTCGACGACGTCGCGAGCGCGGCCGCGACGGTGGGCTATGAACTGCTGTGCGCGGTGGCGCCGCGCGTTCCGCACATCTTGAGCGAGGTCGGCGGCATCGACCTCGAACTTAGGAGCACGCATCGTGTATACGGTCGTCACCGGCGCGGCAGGCTTCGTGGGTGCCAATCTCGTGCGCGGCTTGAACGAGCGCGGCGAGACGAACATCATCGCCGTCGACAATCTCGCCCGGGCCGACAAGTTCCGCAACCTCGCCGATTGCGAAATCGCCGACTACCTCGACAAGGACGAGTTCCTGTCACGGCTCGCGGCCGGCGATTTCGACGACGAGGTCGCGGCGATCCTGCACCAGGGCGCGTGTTCCGACACGATGGAAGCCGACGGCCGGTACATGATGCGCAACAACTACCGGTATTCGGTCACGCTGCTCGACCACTGCCAGAACAACGACATTGCGCTGTTGTACGCATCGAGCGCGTCCGTCTACGGCGGGGGCGCGACGTTCGTCGAGTCCCGCGAGCACGAGGCGCCGCTCAACGTGTACGGCTATTCGAAGTTCCTGTTCGACCAGTACGTGCGGCGCGTGCTGCCGGAGCGCACGGCGCAGATCGCCGGCTTCCGCTACTTCAACGTCTACGGGCCGCGCGAACAGCACAAGGGACGGATGGCATCCGTCGCGTTTCATTTCTTCAATCAGTATCGCGCGTCCGGGCAGGTGCGGCTCTTCGAAGGTTCGGGCGGCTATTCGGCGGGCGAGCAGAGGCGCGATTTCGTCGCCGTCGCCGACGTCGTGCAAGTGAATCTCGATTTCCTCGACCATCCGCACCGCTCGGGCATCTTCAACCTCGGCTCGGGTTCCGCGCAGAGTTTCAACGACGTCGCGGTGGCGGTCGTCAACGCCTGCCGCGCGCGGGACGGCAAGCCGCCGCTGTCGCTGGTCGAGATGGTGCGCGAGCAGGCGATCGAATACGTCGAGTTCCCGCCGCAGCTCGTCGGGAAATACCAGAGCTTCACGCAGGCCGACCTGACGGCGCTGCGCGGCGCGGGGTACGGCGCGCCGATGACGACGGTGGCCGACGGTGTCGCCGCCTACGTCGAACGGCTGATGGCGGAGTAAGCGGCGCCCGCCGTATCGTGGGTCCACGTCGCTGTGCTCGTGCGTCGGGTTGCCCGGGCGCCACGCGACGCTTTTCGCCACCCACGTACGGAGGAACACCATGACCAGGCTCTGGAAGGCGCTCGCGCTGGCACTCGTCACACAATTCGGCATCGCGCTCGCGGCCGCCGCAGCGGTGAACATCAACACGGCCACCAAGGATGAACTCGTCGCGTTGCCGGGCATCGGCCCGGCCAAGGCGCAGGCCATCCTCGACTACCGCAAGTTGAACGGGCCGTTCAAGTCGGTGGACGACTTGAAGAATGTCAAGGGCATCGGCGCCAAGCGGCTCGACAAGCTGCGTCCCGATCTCTCGGTGGGGCCGGCGCCTGCCAAGGTCGCCGTCGCGGGCAGCGGCGCCAAGGCCGACGCCAAGGGGCAGGGGCCCACGGTGAAGGGCGAGGTCCGCGGGGCTGACGGCAAGTCGGCGAAGTAGCGGAGCGCATCGCGCTTCGCCAGCATGGCCGCGGGCCACGCGCGTGGAGCGTTGCCGCAGCCGGCGACCGCGGTCGCCGGTGCTTCACCGCGGCGCGCATTCGAAAAATTTCATCGCGGCGCCAAGGTTACAATGTGCGATGCATCCTCAGGACGGCGCCGCGATGTATACCACCCTCGAATCGACGATCGGCAACACGCCGCTCGTGCGGCTGCAGCGCATGCCCGGCGCGACCACCAACGTGGTCCTGGCCAAGCTCGAAGGCAACAACCCCGCCGGTTCCGTGAAGGACCGTCCGGCGCTGTCGATGATCGTCGAGGCCGAGAAGCGCGGCGACATCCGGCCGGGCGCCACGCTGATCGAGGCGACGTCCGGCAACACCGGCATCGCGCTGGCCATGGTGGCGGCGATGAAGGGCTACCGGATGATCCTCATCATGCCGGACAACCTGTCGCTCGAACGCCGCCAGTCGATGACGGCCTTCGGCGCGGAGCTGATCCTCGTGACGAAGGCGCAGGGGATGGAAGGGGCGCGCGATTTGGCCGAGCGCATGCACGCCGAAGGCAAGGGCACGATCCTCGACCAGTTCGACAATCCCGACAACCCGCTGGCGCACTACCGGACGACGGGGCCGGAGCTCTGGAAGGACACGCAGGGCCGCATCACCCATTTCGTCTCGGCGATGGGCACCACCGGCACCATCATGGGCGTGTCGAAGTACCTGAAGGAACGCAATCCGGCCATCATCATCGTCGGCGCGCAGCCGGCGGAAGGCGCGTCGATTCCCGGCATCCGCACGTGGCCTGAAGCCTACTTGCCGAAGATCTTCGATGCGCGACGCGTCGACCGCGTCGAATCCGTGACGCAGCAGGAGGCCGAGGACACGATGCGCCGGCTCGCGCGCGAGGAAGGCATCTTCTGCGGCGTTTCGGCCGGCGGCGCGTGCGCGGTCGCGCTGCGCATCTCGCGCGAGCTACGCGAGGCCACGATCGCGTTCGTCGTCTGCGACCGCGGCGACCGTTACCTGTCGACGGGCGTGTTCGCCGGATGACGCCGATCCTCGTCTTCGACATCGAGACGATTCCCGATGTCGCCGGCATTCGCCGGACCTGCGACCTGCCGGCGGAGTTGAACGACGCCGGCGTCCTCGACTGGTTCGCGCAAAAGCGCCGCGCGGCCTCCGGCAACGACTTCGCTCCCCATTATCTGCAGCAGGTCGTCGCCATCGCGTGCGCATTGCGCACGGCGACCGATCTCAAAGTGTGGTCGATCGGCGAGGTGGGCGACCCGGAGCCGGAGCTCATCCGCCGGTTTTTCGACGGGCTCGAAAAATTCACGCCGCAGCTCGTGTCGTGGAACGGTGGCGGCTTCGACCTGCCGGTGCTCAACCATCGCGCGCTGATCCATGGCGTGGTGGCGGAAAAGTACTGGGACTGGGGCGACCAGGACCGTGACTTCAAGTTCAACAGCTACCTCGGCCGCTACCACACGCGGCACCTCGACCTGATGGACGTGCTGGCGATGTACCAGCCGCGCGCGAACGCGCCGCTCGACGCCGTCGCGCGCATGTGCGGGTTTCCCGGCAAGCTGGGCATGGACGGCAGCGAGGTGGCCGGCGCGGTGGCGCGCGGCGAAATCGCCGACGTGCGCAACTATTGCGAGACAGACGTTCTCAACACCTACCTCGTCTACCAGCGCTTTCGCCTGATGCGCGGCGAACTGGCGGCGGGCGAGTATGCCAAGGAAATCGCGCTGGCGCGCGAGCGTATCGCCGCCACGGGGGCCCCGCACTGGAAGGCTTTCATCGCCGCCTGGGACGCCGCCTAGCAGTTCGTTGAAAAACGCGGGAGTACAGCTTCCCCGCGTTTTTCAACGAGGCCAAGCAATGCAAGATATGTGCGGCGACTTCGGGCGGCCGCGCGCCGCCGCTTGGAAAAGGCGACGAAAGGACGAGCGGCGTGCCGGCAGCAAGCGAATTTCAACATTCTGCTAGCTCCAGCCTCGAGGCATCGCGCGCATGCGGCGCGTCAATGCCGGTGTGCGGTGCCCTTCGCCGCCTCGTAGTGCTCGTGCAGCAGATCGCGCCCGAAATCACCGTCGAAGTCGCGCCACACGGTGTGAATGTGGTTGCCGCCGTCCTGCGACGCATCGTACTCGATGAGGAACCGCGGGCCCTGCACGCGATAGTAGTGCGGCCGCCCGCGCTCCACGGCGCCCGCCCAGCCGAACCGCACGTTGTCCAGGCCGCCTTCGGCCACTCGCGCCTTCCGTGCCTCGGCGAGCGCCGGTTCGAACGTGCGCGCGTAGACGTCGATCAGCTTCGCGAGCCGTGCCTTCTGCGCCGCCGACAGCTGCGCGGCGGTGATGCCTGCCGGCGGCAGCGGCTCCACTCGCGGCGCATTCCGCGTGACGATATCGCCGTAGCTGCGGGCATCGAACACGGCGATGGCGCGCTGCGCGTCCGACAGCGATTCGAGCAGCACCTGCGCTTCGTCCTCCTCGGCCGCGAGCACCCGCAATCCGGCGCGCGGCCCCTTCTGCACATGCGCCGGATTGGCGCCGAAGAAGCTCGGCGTATCGACGGCGAGATGATCGCCGGCGAGCGTGAAGTTGAGCGAAAGGTGATGTCCCTCGAAGCGCCAGCCCCACGCCGCGGCACCGGCCGGCGTGCCGTAGATCGTCAGGTGGTAGCGCTCGGGATCGCGCATCAGGCCGAACGTCTCCATTTCGCGCAGCACGAGCTCGAGCTCGATGATGTTGACCGCCTTGCGATAGCCGGTGGCCGACAGCGCCTCCTTGAGCAGTGCGTGCACGGCATCGCGGCCGCGCGCGTCCAGTTCCTTCAACGCAACACCGTTGCGGCTGCGCGGCGTGTAGTGCCAGTCGAGGCGATCGTCATCGTCGAACGGGCGCGTGATCTTTTCGCGCGCAGCGGCGGGCAGCGCCGCGAGCAGACGTTCCGCGGCGACGCGCATCCGGGAAGCGGTTGCCGCCGACGGCGGCGCCACGTCGTGTCCCCAGGCGGCACCCGCGACAATGGCGATGACGATGGCGGCGACGATGCGCATGGGAGAATGCTACTGCAGTCCGGCGCGTGCCGCGGCCGCGCGCGCAGCCGCGGATCGTGCCCACCGCTATGCGGGCAGGAATGGCACTGGCGCGTGGCGTTGCCCAAGCGCGGCACGCGAATCCACGCTCCACCACCGGTCGAGCACCGTCGCATACACGTCGCGAAAGTCGAGCGCATGTGCCGGGTTGCCGTCCGCCGACAGTCGCGACAGGTCCGGCGCGCCGCCGTAGAGGCCGCCGGTCACGCGTCCGCCCAGGGCGAAGTGAACATTGGCCGTGCCGTGATCGGTGCCGTTGTTCTGGTTTTCCTTGGGCCGCCGCCCGAACTCGGCGTAGGTCAGCACCAGCGTGTCCTCCCATTTGCCGATCTCGACGAGTGCGCCTTTGAGCGCCTGCAGCCCGTTGGCGACCTGGGCGAGCAGGCGCGCCTGCGTCGCCGGCTGGTTCGCGTGCGTGTCGAAGCCGGATAGCGTGACGCGTATCGCGGCGACGCCCGAAGGATTGGCGATGATCTGGCAGGCGGTGCGGATGGCGTTGCCGAACGCGTCGGCGGGGAACGGCGTCGCGAACGCCGTGCGGCCGGCCAGGTGCGACGCCGCCTGCACGATGTCGCCTTCGACCTTCAGGATATGCGCCAGCGCCTTGTTGCGCGGTGCGGTGCCGGGCTGCGCCAGCCGGGCGCGGCGCAGGAACTGCTCGGTGTCCGCGAGTGCGATCGCGCGCGTGCCGCCGCCGGCCAGCGGCCCCAAGTCGCTCGAGCCGACGATCACGCCATCCGCCGCGAATGTCGGCGGGACCGGCTGCGTGGCGAACGCGCGCGTCAGCCAGCCGTCCTGCAGGTATTGCTCGCTGCGGCTCGCGGTATCCCATATTTCGATCGAGCGGAAGTGCGACAGGTTGGGTTCCGGGTAGCCGACACCCTGCAGCACGGCGAGCCGGCCGTCCTCCCAGATGGCGGCAAGCGGCGCGAGCGCAGGATGCAGCCCGACGCGGTCGGACAGTTGCACGACCTGGTCGCGCGCGATGGCGATCTTCGGACGCAGTGCGTAATAGGCGGGGTCCGCGTAGGGGATGAGCGTATTGAGCCCGTCGTTGCCGCCTTTGAGCTCGACCAGCACGAGCAGCCTGCGATAACCCGACGCCGCAGGCGCGGCGGCGATCGCCACCTCCGCGGTGCCCGCCAGCGCGATCGGTATCGAGGCGGCGCGAGCCAGTGGCCACGTCGCGGCGGCCTGGAGGAATGCGCGTCGATTCATCATGTCATCCTCGGCAACGATGTCACTTGAGCTGGTAGGCGGGATCGAGCAGCGTCGCGCGGACAAATGCCAGCGCATCGCCATCGCCTTCGGGGGAGTCCGGCGCCAGCGGTGGCAGCGGCAACAGCAGCGCCTGCGCGGACTTTTGTTTCGCCGCCGGCGTGGCGCCCGGACGCCGTGCGACCCATTGCACGGCGTCGAAGCGCACGTTGCGCAGTCCGCGGTCAACCGCCGCCGCGAAGCGCTGCGCGCGCAGCTTGTCGTCGTCCGCTGCACTGAGCGGTGGCAGCCCGGACGCCGGGCTGCGCATGTCTATCGATGTCGCGTCGCCCTCGGACTCCCGAGGCGGTGACGTGTCGGCCGCGGCAGGCAACATCGCGGCCGGGGCGTCGCCCATTCGCGCCAGGCGGTCGAGGAACTGCTTGCGAACCAGCAGCGTGTTGCTGTTGATCCACGCTTCGCCGCCCGGCCAGCCTTTCACGTTGGGCGGCGAGAACAGGTTCTGCCCCATACCGGCCGCAACGACAGCAAACGGCATCGCGGCGCCCGGCACCACTTCGAGCTGGCGCAACGTGCCGACGACGAGTTCGACGGGGCTCTTCACGAGCATGCCGCGGTTGTCGGCCGCCCAGAACGCGTCGGACAGGAACAGTGCCTGCAGCGCGGCCTTCACGTCGTAGTCCCGGCCGCGGAAGATCTGCGCGATCCGTTCGACCTCGCGCCGATCGGGATCGGCCGCGACGAACTCGCGCCACAGTTTGCCGACGATGAACGTGGATGTCTGTGGGCGCGCGAGGATCAGGTCGAGCACGGCGTCGCCGTCGAAGCGCCCCGAACTGCCCAACACCGTCTTGACGCCGCGATCGTGAAGGCCCGGCCGGAAGAGGTAGGATCCAGTGTCGCGATCGAGGCTCCAGCCGGTGAACGCGCGCGCGGCTTCCTTGATGTCCTGCTCGGTGTACTGGCCCTCGCCCAGCGTGAACAGCTCCATCACCTCGCGCGCGAAGTTCTCGTTCGGCTGGCCCTTGCGGCTCTGCGCGACGTCGAGGTAGACGAGCATTGCGGGCTCCTTCGACGCCGCGCGCAGCAGCGTGGCAAAGCTGCCGAGTGCATGCGCGCGCAGCGTGGCGTTCTGCGCGTACATGAGGCGGGCGAAGCGGACCTTCTGCTGGCTCGACACAAAGTGGTTGTGCCAGAACAGCGTCATCCGCTCGGTGAGCGGCGATGGCGTGACGAGCATTTCCTGCATCCACCACGCGCGCAGATCGATGCCCAGCCGCGTCTGCTGCTGCCGGAACGCGCGGCGCTCCTCGAAGGTGGCGGTGTCCGGAGGCGGATAGCGCAGCGGTGCCGTATCGCCGACCCAGGCCGGTGCGGGGGTCAGCGGCACCGTGCGCGCATCGCGGAGCAGCCGGGCGACCGCCTGCTCGCGGGTGAGGCCGGCGAAGTCCCGCACCTCGGCATCGTTGGGGCCGAAGCCCGTGCGCGCCAGCAGGTGGCGTGCGTCGTCGAATCCCATCGGTCCCGGCGCCGCGTGCGCAAAAATCGCGGTCAGGCAGAAAGCTGCGAAAGCGGCAGTGCGGATCGGCATGGCGGTCCTCGCTTGGGCGGGTATGTCCACCGTCAACGCGGGAGTGTGCACGCGTGTTGACGGCAATGCTGTGCCAAGCTGTAACCGGCTGTTGCACGCGGCGTAGCCGGTGCCGGCGGCACGGGACGCCGCAGCATCGCGCCACCGCGGCAACCGTTGGCGGCACGTCCGGAAGGGGCAACGAGGCCAGGTGGTGCGGGCCTGCGCTCGACGGCGGATCGCAGACCCGGGAACGGTCGCGGACCGCGCCGCGGCTAGAGCGTCACTTTCCCGCGCGCGATCTCGATGACGCGGCCGGACACGCGGATCTGCCGGTCCGCCGTCACTTCGAGTCCCAGCCGGCAGGGCCTGCCGACGCTCTCGCCCTGGCTCACCGCGAGCCGTTGCGGCAACGGCACGCCGGTCGCGAGCAGCCAGCCGCCCAGATTGGCACAGGCGGAACCCGTGCCCGGATCCTCGATTACCGATCCGTGCTTGAGAAAGAAAAAGCGTGCGAGCACCGCATCGTCTTCGCGGGCGAACACGTAGGCCATCGCGCGCTGCCCGTTGCTGCCGTGGGCGCGCAAGCCTTCCGCAGTGGGCGCCGCGCGGCGCACCGCGGCAAACGCGGCGAGCGGGATCAGCAGTTGCTCCGATCCGGTGTCGACCATAAGCGGCTGCTCAACGACATCGCCGGAGTCGAGGCCCAGCATCGTCGCCAGGTCGGCGCGCGATGCGGTAGGCTTGCGCTGCGTGGGCGCGTTCGCCGACAGCGTCCACGCATCGCCGTCGGCAGCGACGGGGATCACTCCCGCTTTCATTTCCAGCGTCACGTGGTCGCCGGCGGCGAGGATGTCCCTGACGACGTGGGCGGTACCGAGCGTCGGATGCCCGGCGAATGGCATCTCGAACGTCGGCGTGAATATCCGCACGCGGGCGGACGCGAGACGCGAAGGCAGCACGAACGTCGTCTCCGACAGGTTCATCTGCAGCGCGAGCGCCTGCATCGTCGCATCGTCCAGGCCTCGGCCGTCCTCGAAGACGCACAGCGGATTGCCGGCGAGCGGACTCTCGGCGAACACGTTGACGATCCGATACGAAAAACTGTTCATGCCACGGACTCCGGCAATGACGTCGATACGGCGTCGGCCAGTTTATGCGCCAGCGCGCGAAACGCGTCCGGTGAGATCGCGTCCGGCGCAAATGTCCGCGCCCGCGCGCTGCGCGGAAAATTGCGTTCGATGGAACGGGTGTACATCGGGTCGTAGTGGCGGACCAGCAGTTCATCGACCAGCCGATCGAAATCGCCGGCACGCGCCGCGGCATTCCAGCGCTCGACGGTCTTGTGGCCGTGCAGCGGTACGAGATGGGCGAGCTTGTCCGCCAGCGCGTCGGCATCGGCCAGGAAGTGCGGGTAGTCGTCCTTCAGCAACTGCACGCGCAGCGGCTGCGGCGTCGCGATCTTCACGCATGCGGCATCGCGCATCGCCGCGAGCAGCGCCTCGGGCAGCTGCACGGTGCCGATCTTCTTGCTCTCCGACTCGACGAACACCGGGCGTTCGGGGTCGAGCCGGTCGAGCGCGGCCAGCACCTGGCTGTCGAACCATTTCTGCGACGGCTGCGGATCGCCGGGCAGGTCGCCCAGCAGCGAGCCGCGGTGCTTGGCCAGCGCCTCGAGGTCGAGCACCTGCGCGCCGATGTCGGTCAGTGCGCCGAGCAGGCGGCTCTTGCCCGACCCCGTCAGGCCGCAGATGACGACGAGACGGAAGCGCGTCGACGGCGCGGCGAGCGCGGCGACGACGTGCCGGCGGTAGGTTTGATACCCCCCTTCGAGCTGGACGGCCTTCCACCCGATCTCCTTCAGCACGTGGGCGAGCGATGCGCTGCGCTTGCCGCCGCGCCAGCAGTAGACGAGCGGCGCCCAGTCGCGCGGCTTGCCCTGGCAATGCGTTTCGATGATGCGCGCGATGTTGCGGGCGACGATCGCCGCGCCGCGCTGCTTGGCGGCGAACGCGGAATCCTGCGCATGCAGCGTGCCGACTTCGGCGCGCTCCACGTCGGTGAGCACCGGCAGGCTGATCGCGCCGGGGATGTGATCGAGCGCGAACTCCGCCGGGCTGCGGACGTCGATGCGGTCCGGATACGACGGCAGCGCCGTGATGCCGACCTTGCCGTCGGACGGCCCGCGCGATTCGCCCTTGGCGCCGCTCATTTCTTTCGCAGCAGGGGAGCGAGCTGCGGCCACACGTTGTCGAGCAGCCGCGGTTGCGCAGCGGCGGTCGGGTGGATGCGGTCGGACTGGAATTGCGACAGGTCCTCGCCGAAGCCGGCGAAGAACATCGGCACCAACGGCACGCGCCGGGCACGGGCCACGTCAACGAAGAGCTCGCGGAATTCGCGGACGTAGGCGGGGCCGTAGTTGGACGGCATCTCCATGCCGACGAGCAGCACCCTGGCGCCGGCCGCCTGCGCTGCCGTCACCATCGCGTCGAGGTTGTCGCGTGTCGTGGTGAGCTTGCTGCCGCGCAGCGCATCGTTGCCACCCAGTTCGATGACGACAATCGCGGGTTTGTGCTGGGTCAACAGGGCCGGCAGCCGCGCGCGGCCGCCCGCCGTCGTGTCGCCGCTGATCGAGCCGTTGACGACGCGATAGCGGTAGCCCTCTGCGCTCAGCTTCCGCGCCAGCAGGTCGACCCACACCTGGCCGGCGGCGAGGCCATAGCCCGAGGAAGCGGAATCGCCGACCACCAGGAGGACCGGCGGCGGGTCCTGCGCCACGGCGGGTGCGGCCATGGACACGGCGACGCACCACGCGCAGAGGACGGAACGAAGGTGGCGACTTGCGATCGAAAGGAGGGTTGCCATGGGACGCGATTGTAGCCTGCGGGTTGCCGCGGCCTTCGCGGCCGGTGGACAACGCCACGCTACAATGGGGCTGCCCAAGCGACGTGCGATGCGCTCGGACAGTCGCGCATTGTGCCGCGCATCACCTTGCAATCGCATTGCCGCGTCCGCATGTTTAGCCATGGCCGCCCCGGCCAGACTTCCGACCTTCATGACCCACTCCATCATCCGCGCCGAGGCGCTTACCAAGATCGTGCGCAGCGGCGACGATCCGCTGACGATCCTCGACGATGTGTCGTTTACCGTGGAGCCCGGGGCGTCGATCGCCATCGTCGGCGCGTCCGGCTCCGGCAAGACGACGCTGCTCGGCCTGCTCGCGGGGCTCGACAGCCCGACATCGGGCGAGATCCACGTCGACGGCCAGGCGCTGTCCACGCTCGACGAGGATGCGCGCGCGGCGATGCGCCAGCGGCTGCTCGGCTTCGTGTTCCAGTCGTTCCAGTTGCTGCCGGCGCTGACGGCGCTGGAAAACGTGATGCTGCCGCTGGAACTTGCGGGTGCCGACGATGCCGAGGCGCGGGCGCGGGTGTGGCTCGATCGCGTGGGACTTGGCAAGCGCGTCACGCATTACCCGCGACAACTATCCGGCGGCGAGCAGCAGCGCGTGGCAATCGCGCGCGCCTTCGCCGGCGAGCCCAAGCTGCTGATGGCCGACGAGCCTACGGGCAACCTGGATGGCGCCACCGGCGTCGAAGTGGCCGACCTCATGTTCCG
Organism: Betaproteobacteria bacterium; assembly: GCA_039933655.1. Classification (GTDB taxonomy): domain Bacteria; phylum Pseudomonadota; class Gammaproteobacteria; order Burkholderiales; family Casimicrobiaceae; genus VBCG01. The sequence goes on from JBDTNR010000054.1 coordinate 12,201, forward strand.
CCTCAATCGCGAGCACGGCACCACGCTGGTGCTCGTCACGCATGACCTGTCGCTCGCGGCCCGTTGCGGCCGCAAGTTGTCGCTCGCGTCGGGGCGGCTGGTCGGCGATGAGCTCGTGGCCGCGTAGCGGGACGCGCGATGCGGACGATCCGCCTTGCCTTGCGCCTGCTGCGCCGCGATTGGCGCGCGGGCGAGCTGCGCGTGCTC
>JBDTNR010000055.1:0-12256 GCA_039933655.1 Betaproteobacteria bacterium
TGAGCCGCGAGAAGGTCGCCTTCCTGATCGGCACCTTCCCGTCGAACGTCGGCCTGGCCGTCGCCGACTTCGCCAAGCAGCGCAAGACGCTGTTCATCGCCGCCGAGCCGCTGACCGACAAGATCGTCTGGGATGCCGGCAACGCCTACACCTTCCGCCTGCGCACCTCGACCTACATGCAGACGGCGATGCTGATTCCCGACGCCGCCAAGCTCAAGAAGAAGCGCTGGGCGATCGTCTATCCGAACTACGAGTACGGCCAGTCGGCGACGGCGGCGTTCAAGAAGCAGATGAACGTCCTGCAAAGCGGCGGGCTCGAATTCGTCGAGATCGCGGTGCCACTCGGCAAGATCGAGCCGGGTCCGGTCGTGCAGGCGATGCTCGACGCGCAGCCCGATGCGATCTTCTCGTCGCTGTTCGGCGCCGATCTCGCGCGGTTCGTCCGCGAAGGCGAGTTGCGCGGGCTGTTCAAGGACCGCCCGGTGTTCAACCTGCTGGGCGGCGAGCCCGAGTACCTCGATCCGCTGAAGGACGAGGCTCCCGCCGGCTGGTACGTCACCGGCTACCCGTGGTACGCCATCGAGACGCCGGAGCACAGGAAATTCCGCGACGCGTACCAGGGCCGCTTCAACGACTATCCGCGATTGGGGTCGGTCGTCGGCTACAGCACGGTGATCGCGGCCGCCGCCGCGATCAGGAAAGCGGGATCGACCGATCCGGAAAAAATCGTCGCCGCCTTGTCGGGCCTCACGTTCGGCTCGCCGTTCGGTGCCGTGACCTTCCGGCCGATCGACCACCAGTCGACGATGGGTGCGTACGTCGGACGCACGGCGGTGAAGGACGGCAAGGGCATGATGGTCGACTGGCGCTACGCCGACGGCAAGGACTACCAGCCGACGGACGCCGTCGTGCGCTCGCTGCGCCCGCAATAGCCCAGGGGGGTGGACGTCGCGCGTTGTCCGCGACGCGCGGCGCGCACGACGCCGCCGGCGCGCCATCATCGCGCCCGCGCGCCACTGCGCCCGCGCCGCGATGAACCGAGCCTCGCCGGCGACCGCCGCCGTTTCCGTGTCAGAATCCCGCGCATGCACCGTCCGGGCCTGACCTCCGTGGCGCCCGCCGTCTCCGCGTGACGCTCGCCTCGTTCCTGCTGCAGTTGCTCAACGGCCTCTCGGCCGCGTCGGCGCTGTTCCTGGTCTCCGCCGGCCTGACGCTCATCTTCGGCGTCACCCGCATCGTCAACTTCGCGCACGGCTCGCTGTACATGCTGGGCGCGTACTGCGCGTACGGCATTGGCGACTTTCTGGCGGCGAACCTGGGACGCGGTGCGGCATCGTTCTGGCTGGGCGTCGCGCTCGCGGCGCTGGCGGTCGCCATCGTCGGCGCGCTGATCGAGGTGCTGCTGCTGAAGCGACTCTACGCGGCGCCGGAACTGCTGCAGCTCACCGCCACGTTCGCGATCGTGCTGATCGTGCGCGACGCCGCGCTGGCCCTCTGGGGCGCCGAAGACCTGCTCGGGCCGCGCGCGCCCGGCTTCGCCGGGACGTTCGAACTCTTTGGCCGCGCGATACCGCAGTACGACCTGTTCCTGATCGCTGTGGGGCCGCTGGTGCTGCTCGGACTGACCTGGCTCGTCACGCGCACGCGCTTCGGCATGCTGATCCGCGCGGCGTCCGAAAACCGGGTGCTGACGGCGGCACTGGGCATCGACGAGGCGAAGCTCTTCACCGCCGTGTTCGCGCTCGGCGCGCTGCTGGCCGGCCTCGCCGGCGCGCTGCAGCTGCCGCGCGAGCCGGCCAACCTCGGCATGGACCTCGCCATCATCGCCGACGCCTTCGTCGTCACCGTCGTCGGCGGCCTGGGCTCGATACCCGGCGCCTTCATCGCCGCGCTGCTGATCGGACTCACCAAGGCGCTGTGCATCGCGCTCGGCAACGTGGAGTTCGCCGGCATCGAATTCGCATTTCCCAAGCTGACGCTCGTCGCCGAATTCGTCGTGATGGCGATCGTGCTCGCCTTCAAGCCGCACGGATTGCTCGGCACGCCGCCGAATGCGCCGATCACCACGCCGCTGCCCGAACAGCGCGAGCTCGTCGTCGGTCCGGGTAGCCGCGACGCGCTGGCCGCCGCCGCGCTGCTCGCGCTGCTGCTGGTCGTGCCCTGGCTGCGCGACGACTACACGGTCGTGCTGGCCACCGACATCCTGATCGCCGCACTGTTCGCCGCCAGCCTGCAGTTCCTGCTTGGCACCGGCGGCATGACGTCGTTCGGGCACGCCGCCTATTTCGGCGTCGGCGCGTACGCGGCGGCGGTCGCCGTCAAGGCCGGACTGCCGATGCTGGGGGCATTCGCGCTGGCGCCCGTCGCCGCGCTGATCGCCGCAATCGTGTTCGGCTGGTTCTGCGTGCGGCTGTCCGGCGTGTATCTGGCGATGCTGACGCTCGCGTTCGCGCAGATCGTCTGGTCGATCGCGTACCAGTGGGACAGTGTGACCGGCGGCTCGAATGGCCTGATCGGCATCTGGCCGGCGCCATGGCTGACCGACCGCACGCGCTACTACTTCTTCACACTGGCGATCGTGACGGTCGCGTCGGCAGCGCTCGTCCGTATCGGCCGCTCGCCGTTCGGCTTTGCCTTGCGCGGTGTGCGCGATTCGCCGCTGCGTGCGGCCGCGCTCGGCATCGATGTCCGCCGCACGCAGTGGAAAGGGTTCGCGCTGGCCGGCCTCTTTGCCGGCATCGCCGGTGGGCTCTTCGCCTTTTCCAAGGGCGGAATCTCGCCGGAGTCGCTCGCGATTCCGCGCTCGGTCGACGCGCTGGTGATGGTGCTCTTGGGCGGCCTGAACGCGCTGTTCGGGCCGGTGCTCGGCGCCGCGGCGTTCACGTGGCTCGCCGATGTCCTGGCCCGCGTCACTGACTATTGGCGCGCGCTGCTTGGCGCGCTGATCCTGCTGCTCGTGCTGGTGTTCCCGATGGGGATTGGCGGCGCTTTCGCGCGGCTCATGCGCCGGAAGTCGGCAGCATGAGCGCGGCCCGCTCGCCTCTGGTGACCTGGTTGCATGCGGCCACCGCGCCCGGCGCGGCGGCACCACGCGCACGCGCGGGGGTCCAAGTTTGAGCGCCCCGGTACTGCGCGTCGACGCCCTGACCCGGGCCTTCGGCGGGATACGCGCCGTGGACGGCGTCTCGTTCGCCGTCGCCGCCGGCGAACTGGTCGCACTGATCGGTCCCAACGGCGCCGGCAAGACGACGTGCTTCAATCTCGTCAACGGCCAGCTGTTGCCCGATGCAGGCCAGGTGTGGCTCGGTGATGCGCGGATCGACGGCCTGCCGCCGCAGGCGATCGCGCGCCGCGGCGTGGGCAGGACGTTCCAGGTCGCGGCGACGTTCGCATCGATGACCGTACGCGAGAACGTACGCGTGGCCATGCTCGCGCACGCCGGCCGCATCGGCCAGCTCACCACGCTTGCCTCCGCCGTCGACGACGCCGACATCGATGCGCTGCTGGCCCGCGTCGGCTGCGCGGACTTAGCCGACGCCCATTGCGCGGCGCTGGCGTACGGCAATGCCAAGCGCGTCGAGCTCGCGCTGGCGCTCGCGGATCGCCCGCGCCTGCTCCTGATGGACGAGCCCACCGCCGGCATGGCCGCGCGGTCGCGCGGACGCCTGATGCGGGTCGCCTCCGAACTCGCCAAGCACGACGGCATCGCCATCCTGTTCACCGAGCACGACATGGACGTCGTATTCGGCTTCGCCGATCGCGTGATCGTCCTCGATCACGGCAGGATCATCGCGGCGGGCACGCCGGACGCGGTGCGCGCCGATCCGCACGTGCAGGCCGTGTATCTCGGCGACGCCGCGCCGCCGACGCCCGCTGCCGCGGCCAGCTGACCGTCACCGCGCTCCGGGCGCGCGCGTGCATCGCCCCTGCGGCGGCTCACCGTCAGGCGGTGAGTCGCGCAAATCCTTGGGCCAGGTCCTCGATGAGATCGTCGGGGTCCTCGAGCCCCACCGCGAGGCGCAGGCACGGCCCTCCGGGATTCCACGTCGTCGCCGTGCGCGTGCGCTCGGGATACGTCGGAATGATGAGGCTTTCGAATCCGCCCCAGCTAAAGCCCATCGAGAACAGTGCGAGACCATCGAGCATCGCCGCGATCCGCTCCGCCGCCACCGGCTGCAGCACGACGCCGAAAAGGCTCGTCGCGCCGCGAAAATCGCGTTTCCACAGTTCGTGGCCGCGAGCGCCGGGCAGGCCGGGGTGCAGCACTTCCTTCACTTGCGGTCGCGCGCGCAGCCAGTGCGCGATCTTGAGTGCGCTCGCCTGCTGGCGGTCGAGGCGCGCGGCGAGCGTGCGCAGGCCGCGCAAGCCCAGGAAGCAATCGTCGCTCGACGCGGTGACGCCCATGTCCGTCCACAGCCGGTGCAGCGCCGGAAAGGTGGCGGCGTTGCCGACGATGAGTCCGAGCAGCAGGTCGGAATGGCCGCCGATGTACTTGGTCGCCGCATGCACCGAAACGTCGACGCCATGGTCGAACGCCCGGAAATTGAGCGGCGTCGCCCACGTGTTGTCCATCACCACCACGGCGCCGCGCGCGTGCGCGACGGCGGCGATGGCCGGCACGTCCTGGACTTCGAACGTCAATGATCCGGGCGACTCGACGAACACCAGCTTCGTGTTCGCGCGGAACTCGCGCGCGATACCGGCCCCGACCAGTGGGTCGTAGTAATCGATTTCGACGCCGAGACGCTTCAGATGCAGGTCGCAGAAGCGCCGCGTCGGGCCATACACGGCATCGGTCACCAGCACGTGATCGCCCGGTCCGGTCAGCGCCAGCAGCGGCAGCGTCGTGGCCGTCAGGCCGGACGGCACGGCGAGCGCGGCATGACCGCCTTCCAGTTCCGCGATGGCGGCCTGCAGGTCCGTCACGGTCGGCAGGCCGTGCAGGCCATAGCTCAATCCGGCGTGGCCGGGTGTCGCGGCAGCGTGCAGGTCGGCGACCGTCGGGAACAGGATCGTCGACGCACGGAACACGGGCGTGTTGACGGCGCCCCGCCACTGGCGCGGCGCGCGGCCCAGGCGGCCGACGAGCGTACCGGGGCGGTAAGGGCGGCGCGCGCTCACGAATGCGCTTTCGCCGCGAGCCCGAAGGCGTCGCGAATGAACTGCACCTGGGCGTCCACCGGCTGCCGGATGTCCACGACCAGCGCGTCCGCGGGCTCTTCCAGCGCCGCCAACTGCGATGGGAGCAGCGTGGGGGGCATGTACTTGTGCTGGCGCGTGGCAAGCCGTGCCGCGATCGTCGCCGCGTCACCCTGTAGATAGACGATACGGACGTCGCCCGCGCGTTGCAGCCGCTCGCGATACGCCGCCTTCAGCGCCGAACAGGCGAGCACCGCGTGGTCGCCGCGCGCGAGCACGCCGCGCAGCTCGTCGGTGATGCGGTCAAGCCACGGCCAGCGGTCGTTGTCGTCGAGCGGTTGCCCCACCGCCATCTTGGCGACATTGGCCGGCGGATGGAAGTCGTCCGCGTCGTGGAACGTCCAGGAAAGCGCCTTTGCCAGCGCTTGGCCGACGGTCGTCTTGCCGCAGCCGCACACGCCCATCACCACGAGTATCACCGGTTCGATTCCTTGGTTGTTGCCGCATCGCCGTCATTGGCGTCGGGCGCGTCGGTCGCCGCAAGGGCGAGCAGCAGCGCCAGCGATGATACCGGGGCGGCCACGCCATGCTCCATCGCCGCGTTGACAGTGCCTCCGGCAACGGCCGGCGGCGCAACGTCTTGCATGAAAGAACGGCCGCGCGTACAGGAATGGGCGATGCTACCGAAAGCGGATGCCGCGCGCCATGCGGCTCATCCGGGTGGAGGCGCATTGGCACGCCGGGACGCGATCGCGGCGGCGGTCACGAGCAGCGCGGCACCGGCGATCGTCCGCGGGTCCGGCACTTCGTGCAGCAGCAACAGCGCAAGCACGATGCCGTAGACGGGTTCCAGCGCCGCAACCACCGCCACCGTGGACGCCGCGAGCCGCGCGAGGCTCGCGATGTAGAGCGAGTGCGCGAGCGCCGTGCAAAAGACGCCGAGCAGCGTGACGAGCAGCAGCGCGTGCGCGGTGACGGGACCGCCAGCTCCGCCCTGCCAGAGAACGACGGGCAGCACGCACAGCGCGGCGACCGTGTTTTGCCACAGCGCCATTTCCGACGACCAGTGCGTCGGGCTCAGCTTGCGCGTGCGCACCGTCATCAACGCAAACATGAACCCCGACAGCACGCCCCACGCGAGGCCGCGAACGGTGTGGCTCGCCCACGTGAACTCGGGGACGAGCAACACGAGGCCCAACGCCACCAGGCCGGCTTTCGCGAGTTCGCCGCGCCGCAGCGGGATGCCAAGCAGCGCGCGTTCGAGGAACGGCACGAACATCGGGAAGCTCGCATAGCCCAAGAGTCCGATGGCCACCGTCGACACCTGGATGGCGGCGAAGAACGCCACCCAGTGAATCGCGAGGATCACCCCATTGGGAACGACGGTCCACGACGGGCGGGCAATGCGCCCCCGCCGCCAGGCGACGACGACCGCGAGGACGACGGCGGCGACGGTCGTGCGGCCGAGGACGATCGCGACGGGATCCCAGGCGATCCACTTGCCGAAAAGACCCGCGAACCCGAACAGCGCCACCGCCAAATGGAGCGCGCCGAGCGAGCCGGCGGGCGACAGCTGCGGCGGTACGTGCGGTCCCGGCATGGCGCGATGATGCCATCGCGCATGGACAGCTGCGCTAGAATCGCGCTCCGGTCCCCCTACGACAACAACAGGAGCAAGCGATGCCGACGCCGTCCACGCCCGCCAAGGTCATCGACGCGGTTCGCAAGGCCCCCGGGACCCGCGTCAAGGTCGCCGTGACCGACATCGACGGCGTCCTGCGCGGCAAGTACATCCACAAGGACAAGTTCGTCTCCGCCGCGGAAGGCGGATTCGGCTTCTGCGATGTCGTGTTCGGCTGGGATTCGCAGGATGTTTGCTACGACAACACCAAGATCACCGGCTGGCACAAGGGCTTCCCCGACGTGCTCGCACGCATCGACCTCGGCACCCATCGCCACGTGCCGTGGGATGACGGCGTCCCGTTTTTCCTGGGCGAATTCGTCGCGTCGAAGGACGGCAAGGAGATCCCGCATCCGCTGTGCCCGCGGCAGGTGCTGAAGCGCGTGCTGAAGCGCGCCGAGAAGCTCGGCTTCGAGCCGATGTGCGGAATGGAGTTCGAGTTCTTCAACTTCGCCGAGACGCCGCAGACATGGGCGGAAAAAAAAGGCGTGGGTCCGGAGCCGATCACCCCCGGCATGTTCGGTTATTCGCTGCTGCGCGCGAACGCCGCGCAGCCCTACTTCGCGGCGCTCTTCAACGAACTGGGCGCATTCGGCATTCCCATCGAAGGCCTGCATACCGAGACCGGGCCGGGTGTCTACGAAGTGGCGATCCTCTTTTCCGACGCGCTGGAATCCGCCGACCGCGCCGTGCTCTTCAAGAGCAGCGCCAAGGAAATCGGCTCGCGCTTCGACATCATGCCGAGCTTCATGGCCAAGTGGAGCGCGCAGTATCCCGGCTGCTCGGGCCACATCCACCAGTCGCTGTCCGACGGCAAGGTCAACCGCTTCTACGATCCCAAGGGCGCGCACGGGATGAGCCGGCTGTTCGAGAGCTATCTCGCCGGCCAGGTGTCGGCACTGATGCAGTTCGCGCCGATGTTCTGGCCGACGATCAACAGCTACAAGCGGCTGGTCGACGGCTTCTGGGCGCCGGTCAAGCCGACGTGGGGGGTGGACAACCGGACGGCGAGCTTTCGCGTCATTCCCGGCTCGCCCAAGTCGACCCGCCTCGAAACGCGCTGCCCGGGTTCCGACGTCAATCCGTACCTGGCGATGGCGGCCGTGCTGGCGGCCGGTCTGCATGGCGTCGAGAAAAACCTGAAGCTCACCGCCAAGCCGATCACCGGCACCAACCAGGGCGCCGAGAACGTCCCGCGCGCGCCGCGCACGCTGATCGAGACCACGCGCATTTTCGAAAAATCCGACATCGCGCGCGACTGGCTGGGCGACGACTTCGTCGACCATTTCGCCGCCACCCGCGAGTGGGAATGGCGCCAGTGGCTCGATGCCGTGACCGACTGGGAACTGAAGCGCTATTTCGAAATCATCTGAACTTGCGATCCGGCGCCTCGTGCCGGCCGACGCGGCGGCCTATCGCGTGGTTCGGCTGCGCGGCCTCCGCGAGCATCCGGAGGCTTTCACGTCGAGCTACGAGGACGACGTGCAGAAGCCGCTGGCCGCGACGCAGGCGCGTCTTGCCGCCGCCGAAAGTCCGCTTTATGGGGCGTTTGTCGACGGCGTGCTCGCCGGCGGCATCGGCATGTCGCGCGAGTCCCGGGGCAAGGGCCGCCACAAGGCCGATATCGTCGCCATGTACGTGATGCCGGAGTTTGCACGCCGCGGAATCGCGCGCGCGCTGCTGGCGCGCGCGATCGACGAGGCGCGCGCCGCCGGCCTCCTCCAGCTGACGCTGACGGTGACGCAGACCAACACCGCCGCGCGCGAACTCTATGCGTCCGTCGGCTTCGCGACATTCGGTGTGGAACCGCGCGCGATCAAGGTCGACGGCGCCTATCTCGCCAAGGAGCACATGGTGCTGATGCTTTAGGCCCGTCTGACGCGCCGACGGCCAGACCTTGCCATTCGGTTTATGATCTTGCCCGGATCCTCCGCGCGTCCCCATCAAAGTCGAGTCCCAAGTCCCCTTATGAGCATCGAACGGTTCAGCTTCCCGACCACCATCCAGTTCGGCGCCGGCGCGCGCAAGCTCGTCGCCGATCACCTCAAGGCGCACGGCGTCGAGCGGCCGCTGCTGGTGACCGACCGCGGCATCGCCGCCCTGCCACTGCTCAAGGCGTTCCTGGCCGAGCTGCCCGGGCTCGACGTCGCCGTGTACTCCGACATCTCCGGCAATCCGGTGCGCAAGCAGGTGATGGACGGCGCAACCGCGTACAAGGCGCATCGGGCGGACGCCGTCATCGGCCTGGGTGGCGGTGCGGCGCTCGACGTTGCCAAGGCCATCGCGCTGATGGCCGACCACCCGGGGGACATTCTCGAATACGCGTGGGATCACCCGCAGGTGCGGCCGATGGACCGGCCGATCCCCTACTTCGTCGCCGTGCCGACGACCGCCGGCACCGGCTCGGAAGTGGGCCGGTCGTCGGTGATTTCCGACGATGTCACGCACGTGAAGAAGATCATCTTCTCGCCGCTCCTGCTGGCGAAAACGGTGTTCGCGGATCCTGAGTTGACGCTCGGCCTGCCGTCGCTGATCACCGCCGCGACCGGCATGGACGCGCTGACGCACAACGTGGAATCGTACCTGTCGCCCGCCTATCATCCGCTGTGCGACGGCATCGCGCTCGAAGGCGTCCGCATCGCGGCGCGCGCGCTGCCGCTGGCCGTCAAGGATGGCCAGGATCTCGCAGCGCGAGCCGACATGCTGATGAGTTCGATGATGGGCGCCATCGCGTTCCAGAAGGACTTGGGCGCCGTGCATTCGTGCGCGCACGCGCTGTCGACGGCCATCGACATGCATCACGGCCTCGCCAACGGCATCATGATCGACCACGTGATGCGCTTCAACCTGCCGGCGGCCACCAACAAGATGGCCGAGCTCGCGCACGTCGCGAGGGTCCCCAATGGCGATACCGGCAGCGCGGAAGCGCGTGGCCGGGCGTTCATCGCGTGGCTGACCGGTCTCAAGGCCACGATCGGCATTCCGGCCTTGCTGGCGGATTATTGCGTGCCGCGACCGCTCGCCCGCGCCGACATCCCGCGCCTGGTGGAAATCGCCGTTGCCGACATCTGCCACCAGACCAACCCCCGCAAGTGCACGGCCGCGGATTTCGAGAAAATCTTCGCCTCCGCTTTCTGAACGCGCGATCATCCCATGCTGAAAACCGGCATCTCGGCGTCGTTCTTCCACAGTGAGGAGCCGCGCGCAATCTTTCAGGGCATGACGCTGCAGTACATCGAGCAGAATGTCGCGCACTGGCTGATGCAGAGCGATACGCTGGCGCTGATGATTCCGTCGCCCGATGGCGCCACCCGCCGCGGCGGCAGCGGCGTGACGGTCGCCGATTACGCGCGCGAACTCGATGCGCTGGTGCTGATGGGCGGCTCCGACGTCTGCCCGGCCACCTACGGCGAAGCGGCGCTTTCGCCCGCGTGGAACGGCGACCGCGTTCGCGACGACTACGAGATCGCGCTGCTGCGCGCGGTCGTCGCGCTCGGCAAGCCGGTGCTCGGGCTGTGCCGCGGCGCGCAGGTGATCAACGTGGCGATGGGCGGCACGCTGTACCAGGACATTCCGACCCAGCGGCCCGATGCGTTGCGCCACCGGCACCAGGCAAGCTACGAGAAGAACAGCCATGCGACTTCGATCGTTGCCGGCAGCGGGCTCGCCGTCCTGTATCCCGGCGTCACGCTCGCCAGGACCAACTCGGTCCACCACCAGGCAGTGAAGGACCTTGGCAAGGGATTGACGGTGGAGGCATGGTCGGAGCCTGACCGCATCGTCGAGGCGGTGCGCTGGACGGGCCCGTCGTACCTGTTCGGCGTCCAGTGGCATCCCGAGTTCCATCCGCCCGGCGACCGCACGTTCATCGACGACACGCCGCTGCTCGACGACTTCCTCGCGACGGCGGCGCACCACAAGTCGGCGGCCTACGCCCTCTAGAAAGCAACGCCATGAAGATCACCAATCCCGCGACCGGCACCGTGCTGATCGACGTCGTCGCCGACAATGCCAAGGCGGTCCGCGCGAAATACGACCGCGCCCGTGCGGCGCAGCCGAAATGGGCGGCAACACCCGTAAGAAAGCGCCTGGCCGCCATAGCCAAGTTTCGCGAGATGCTGGTTGATCGGCTTTCCGAACTCGCGCGCACGCTTTCGCTCGAGGTCGGCAAGCCGATCCGCCAGTCGCGCAACGAGATCAACGGCCTGTGCGGCCGCATCGATTTTTTCCTTGCCGAAACGGAGAAGGCGCTGCGCGACGAAAAGGTCTTCGCCGACGAGAAGGCCGGAATGGAGGAGCGCATCGGCCACGAGCCGCTCGGCGTCATCGCCAACATCTCGGCCTGGAACTATCCTTATTTCGTCGGCGGCAACGTATTCATCCCGGCGCTCGCTGCCGGCAACGCGATCCTCTACAAGCCGTCGGAGTTCGCCACGCTGACCGGCATGCACATCGCCGACATGCTGCACGCCTCCGGCGTGCCGGAAGACGCGTTCATCCTGGTCATCGGCGACGGCAAGACCGGCATGGCGCTGCTGCGGCAGGCGGTCGACGGCGTGTTCTTCACCGGCTCGTATGCGACGGGTGCCAAGATCGCGGCCAGCACGGGCCGCCGGATGATCAAGACGCAGCTCGAGCTCGGCGGCAAGGATCCGATCTACGTCGCCGACGACGTGGACGTCAAGGCGGCGGCGGCGGCGGTCGCCGACGGCGCGTTCTACAACACCGGCCAGTCGTGCTGCTCGGTCGAGCGCGTCTACGTCCACGAAAAAGTCTACGACGACTTCGTCGCGGCGTTCGTGGCCGAGGTCCGCGGCTTCAAGCTGGGTGACCCGCTCGACGAGGCGACGTACATCGGCGCCATCACGCGCAAGCCGCAGCTCGCCGTGCTGCAGAAACAGGTGGCCGATGCCAAGAAAAAGGGCGCGCTGCTGCTGGCGGGCGGCGGCGCGGTCAAGGGCAAGGGCAACTGGTTCGCACCGACGGTGTTCGCCGACGTCGACCACTCGATGGCGCTGATGCGCGACGAATCGTTCGGCCCGATCATCGGCCTGCAGGCGGTCGCCGACGACGAAGCGGCGGTCGACCTCATGAACGACACCGAGTACGGCCTGACCGCCGGCGTCTACACCGCCGACGAAAAGCGCGCGAAGAAGATCCTGAAGCAGGTCAACGCGGGAACCGTCTACTGGAACTGCTGCGACCGCGTGAGTCCGCGGCTGCCGTGGTCGGGCGTCAAGCACTCGGGCATCGGCCTCACGCTGTCCACCTACGGCATCCAGACGTTCACGCGACCGAAGGCGTGGCACCTGCGCAGCACGTAAGGGCGTAAGGGGTCAGAGCGGTAGGGCTCAGCGTTAGGGGTCAGAGCGGTAGGGCTCAGAGCCGACTTTGGGAGGATGCGGCGTCCACGGTGCCGTTCACGAAAGGTCGGCT
>JBDTNR010000056.1:0-12102 GCA_039933655.1 Betaproteobacteria bacterium
GCGCCGCCATCCCGGCGTCGCGCATCCACGCGAGCACCAGCGCATTGGCCTCGCGCTGCTGCGGCGACAGGAACACGCGCGTCAGGCCGCCTTCCTGCTCGGACAGGCGACCGAGCTCCGCGCAGTGTTCCCACACTCGCTGCGGATCGATCGCGGCCAATACCTTGCTGTGCATCGCGGACATGGCGGGCAGCACCTCGCGCGGGCAAAGGGCTCGATTCTATCCTGCGAACGCGGCGGTTGAAAACGTGAAAGTGATTTTCATAAATGAGCCGCCATGGGCTGCCGATGCTAGAATCGCGATGCCTTTTTGTCTCGACGACCATTGCCCGCATGCCGCGCCTCCACCCTGCCCATCCGAAGCGTCCCGCCGCCCCGGCGCGCGTGCGCACCGGCGCCGCGCGAGCGGTGACCGACAAGGTGGCCGGCCATACGCAGGCGCTGTCGCGCGCGCTCGCCGTGCTCGAGGCGCTGGCGGCGACCGACGCCGGCGCGACGCTCACCACGCTCGCCGCGCAACTGTCGATCCCCGCGCCGACGGCGCACCGGTTGCTCGCCACGCTCGAAGCGGCCGGTTACGTGCAGGCGGGGCCCACGGGCGAATGGCGCGTCGGCGTGCGCGCGTTCCGGGTCGGCAGCGCGTTTCTCGCGCAGCGAAATCTTGTCGTGCAGGCGTTTCCGCACCTGAAGGACCTGATGGACCAGTCGGGCGAGACCGCCAACCTAGCGGTCATCGAGTCCGGCGAAGCGGTGTTCGTCGAACAGGTGCAATGCCGCGAGCTGATGCGCATGAGCGTCAAGCTCGGCGCGCGCGCGCCGATGCACGCCTCCGGTGTCGGCAAGGCGATGCTGGCCGCGATGGACGAGCGCGCCGTCGTGGCCACGCTCGGTCGCCGCGAACTTCCCCAGCACACGCCGCGGACCATCACGTCGCACGCGGCGCTCGCCAGGGAACTGGCCGCGACGCGCGCCCGCGGGTACGCGATCGACGACGAGGAGCACGCGCTGGGCCTGCGCTGTGTCGCGGCCACCGTGCTGGACGAGAACGGCGAACCGTGGGCCGCCGTGTCGCTGGCCGGACCGACAACCCGCATCACGCCCGGCCGCATACCGGCGCTGGGCGCGCTGGTCCGTGCGACCGCGCGCGACCTCACCATAACGCTCGGCGGCCGCGTCCCCAGCGATGCCGCCTCGTGAAGACTTCCCCGGACAATGCCATGCGTCACCTATTTTCGATGTCGACCCGGCCGCTGCTGTGCATCGTTGTCGCGCTCGCGGTCACCGGTTGCGCGATGCGCGATGCAAATCTCGCGCCGGGCTCCGGCGCGCCGTCGTACGTGCCGGCGAACGCGGCACCGCCCGCGTTGAGCGCCGCGGCCAACGAGTTGGCGGGACCGGTATGGCAATGGCAGCGCACGCAGTGGCCCGACGGCAAGTCGGTCGCGGCGGCGGTGCCGGAGCGGTACACGCTCAAGTTCGAGGGCGGTGGCCGCGTGCTGCTGCGCGCCGACTGCAATCGCGGCTCGGCGAGCTACGAGGTCAGCGGCAGCGCGATGAAGTTGGGGCCGGCGATGCTCACGAGGATGGGCTGCCCGCCGGGATCGCAGGACGCGGAGTTCGCCAGCGCGCTCGCCGGCGTGGCGAGCTATGCGATCGGCAACAGTGAGCTGACGCTGACGCTGGCCGGCGGCGCGACCATGCGGTTCCGGGCGCAGTAGCGGAATCCATCGCCGCGCGCCGCTTTTCGGACGCGTGCACGACTGGCCGAACGCGGCGACCCCGGGCCCGGACTACTTCTGCGCGGCGGGAAGCAGTCCACGCGCGCGTAGCTGCACGATGACGAGGTCGGAATAGTTTGGGGCTTCCTGCGCCACGGTCGTCGGATTCACCGTCTGCGTCGTCGCCGCCCATACGAGCGTCTTGCTGCCGACCGCGTAGACGTTCGTCTCCACCGACGCGACCTCGTATTGCGTCACCTCCGGCACCGCGTAGAAGCCGCCGCCGTAGAAACCCGGGCCGTAAAAGCCCCCCCAGGGTCCCATCATCGGACCGGGCATCATCATCGTCGACACCTGCGTCTTGGTGTCGACGCGCAGCAGGCGCACGAGAATCACGCCGTCGGCGCCGGTGGCGGACACGGCCGCGGCGAACGGCGCCTCGGTGCGGCGCGCTTCGGCCGGCACCGTCGTATAGCCGGGCACGGCCTGCACGCCCGTCGCCTGCAGCTTCTGCACGAAAATGTCCTCGAACACGCGACTGTCGGCGGTGGTGCCATCGCTCGCGATCACGACGATCTTCCGGAACGGTCCGCCCCGGTAGCTCGTGTCGAACCACGCCGACTGGATCGAGGTCGTCTGGCAGGCGGTGAGCAAAGCGACGGCAACGAACGCGATGGCGTAACGCATGGCTTGCATCGGGAAAGTCCTTTCGGCTGACGGATCAGGAGACGGGCTTGCGCGCGCCCGCGATGATGTGGTCCTTGGACATGGCGCCGACGAGCTTCAGTGTGAAATCGGGCAGGTTGCGCGCCAGGTTCGCCGCATCGAAGGAATTGGTGAACGCCGTCCACACCTGCTTGCCCATCGTCGGCAGGTACAGCTCGCTCGCGATGCGCGCGACCTTGTAGTCGCCTGGCTGGTAGACATTCTCCTGCTTCAGGTAATTGTAGAAGGCCATCGTGTCCGGCGTGATCGACGTCATCGTCTGCCCGACCGTGTAGGGCTCGTAGACGCCCACGGCGCGCACCTCGACCAGCAGCACGGCCTCGGCGCCCGATGCCTTGATCGCCTCGGCCAGCGAAGGCCCCGGCCGCAGCGGGTCATTCGACATCACCGTATGCGACGCGACGCCGGCCACCCCCGCCCCCTGCAACTGCGCGACGATCGCGTTCTCCACCGCGTCGCGTCCGCCCGGCTCGACCTTCATCAGGCTGATGATGAAAATCTTCGTCAGCGGCGCGAGCGCGTACTTCGGGTCCTTCCACGTGCCTTGCACGTCCGTCTTCAGCGATAGCGGTCCCACCGATGCGCAGCCGGCGGTGGCGACGGCCGCGGCGAGCAGCATGCAGAGGGTAACGAGGCGGGTGAACGACATGGCGAGGCGGGTGCGGTGGCGATGAACGGGACGGAAGCGGATTCTACCGGATGCGCCTGCTACCGGTGGCGAAACGACGGCTTGCGCTTTTCGACGAATGCCCGCATCCCTTCCTTCCGGTCGGCGAGCGCGAACGTCGAGTGGAATTCGCGGCGCTCGAACAGCAGTCCCTCGGCCAGCGACGACTCGTACGCGCGGTTCACCGCTTCCTTGATCTTCATGACGACGGGCAGCGAAAACGACGCGATCTTCGCCGCCATCGCCAGCGCCTCGTCCTCCAGCCTGTCCGCCGGCACGACGCGCGCGACCAGGCCCGCGCGCTCGGCCTCGGCCGCGTCGAGCATGCGTCCGGTCAGACACCAGTCCATCGCCTTCGCCTTGCCGATCGCCCGCGGCAGCCGCTGCGTGCCGCCCATGCCGGGCATCGTGCCGATCGTGATCTCCGGCTGGCCGAATTTCGCGCTGTCGGCGGCGACGATGATGTCGCAGGCCATCGCGAGCTCGCAGCCGCCGCCCAGCGCGAAGCCGGCGACCGCCGCGATCACCGGCTTGCGGATGCGGCGGATCTCCTCCCAGTCGCGCGTGATGTAGTCGTCGGCGAGCACCTTGGCGTAATCCCATTCGGCCATGGCGCCGATGTCGGCGCCCGCGGCGAACGCCTTGTCGCTGCCGGTGAGCACGATGCAGCCGACGCCCTCGTCGTCGTCGAACCCGTGCAGCGCCGCCGACAGTTCGCGCGCGAGAACATCGTTGAGCGCATTGAGCCGCTGCGGGCGGTTCAACCGGATGATGCCGACGCGGTCGCGCGTCTCGACGAGGATGGTCGTGTAGTCGGCCATGGGAAGGTCAATTCACGTTGGGATTGAACGGCTTCGGCAGGCCCTGCCAGCAGCGGAAATACTCGGCCTGCAGCTCCGCGGATTCGAGCGCGAACCGCGTGGGCCGGATCACGTTGCGCGTCTCGAACATGAACGCCATCGTGTCGGTGATCCGCTGCGGCTGCGACAGGTCGGCGGCGCTCGCCTTGGCGAACGTGTCGGCATCGGGCCCGTGGCCGGACATGCAGTTGTGCAGGCTCGCGCCGCCCGGCATGAATCCTTCGGCCTTGGCGTCGTAAACACCGTGGATCAGCCCCATGAACTCGCTCGCCACGTTGCGGTGGAACCACGGCGGCCGGAACGTGTGCTCCATCGCCAGGATCCGGGGCGGGAAGATCACGAAGTCGATCGTGTCCACGCCCGGCGTGTCGCTTGGCGACTGCAGCACGAGGAAGATCGACGGGTCGGGATGGTCGTAGCTGATCGAGCCGATCGCGTTGAACCGGCGGAGGTCGTACCGGTACGGCGCGTAGTTGCCGTGCCAGGCGACGACGTCGAGTGGCGAGTGGTCGATGGCCGCCGCCCACAGGTTACCCATGAACTTGGTCATGAGCTCGAAGCGCCCTTCGCGGTCCTCGTACCATGCCTGCGGCGTCTCGAAGTCGCGCGGACTGGCCAAGCCGTTCGAGCCGATGACCCCCAGGTCCGGCAGCTTGAGGTGCGCACCGTAGTTCTCGCACACGTAGCCACGCACGGGACCGTCGGGCAGCTCCACGCGGAAGCGGATGCCGCGGGGGATGACGGCGATCTGCTGCGGCTCGATGTCGATGCGTCCCATCTCCGTCGCCAGCCGCAGGCGACCCTGCTGCGGGACGATCAGCATCTCGCCGTCGGCGTTGCAGAAGAAACGGTCCGTCATCGAGCGATTGGCCGCATAGAGGTGGATCGCGCAGCCGGACATCGCGGCCGGATCGCCGTTGCCAGCCATCGTCACCAGCCCGTCGACGAAGTCGGTCGCCGCCTCCGGCAGCGGCAGCGGATCCCACCGGAGCTGGTTCGGCGGTGTGGCGACGTCGCCGAAGGCGCTGACGATGCGGCCGTTGCCGACCTGCCGGAACGGCTCGTGCATGACGGCCGGCCGGATGCGGTACGTCCACGCGCGGCGATTCGCCGCGCGTGGCGCCGTGAACGCGGAACCGGAAATCTGTTCGGCGTAGAGGCCGAACGGCGCGCGCTGCGGCGAGTTCTGCCCGACCGGCAGCGCGCCTGCGATGGCTTCGGTCGCGAACTCGTTGGCGAAGCCGGACAGGTAGGAAAGCGGCGCGGCGGGTGGATGGCTGCCGGCAGCGACAGGAGCGGAACGGGCGGGAGTATCCGTGGTCATCGTAGCCTCGTCGGCGAAAGGATCATCAGGGCGCACGCGGCGGGGCCGCGCACACCTCGTCGCGCGCGGCGGCCATCGCCTCGCGCAGCACCTGCGGGTCGCCGATGTGATTGGCGAGCAACAGGATCAGCTTGGCGTTCACCAGCGCGCTTTGCGCATCGGACAGGTCGCGGTGGAGGCCGAGCAGCTCCTCGTAGAATTCGTCCGCTGCGGCGATGTTCGGTTGCGTGTTGAGCATGGCCATCACGATCCATCGAAAAAATTCACGGGGCCAGCGCCGTTGCACGCGCGATGGCCGCCCGCACCGCGGCGACGTCGAATGTGCGCCAGCGCGCGCACACATGCTGATCGGGCCGGATCAGGTAGCAGGTGCCGTCGCGGCCATCATAGCGCGCGGCGACGCTGCCTTCCGTGTCGGCCAGCATCGTGCGGTCGCCTGCTCCGGCGCCGCCCACCTGCACAACGTGGCAACCGATGGCATCCGCCGCCAGCGCGCGCGCAGAAGCCGCGTCCACGACGCCGCCGAACGCAAGCAGCACGAACTCCCCGCCTAAGTAGTCGAGCAGCCAGTCGCCCCGCGCGCCATGTACCGGCGCATCGGCGGCCACCGCGCCGGGCACCATCGCGCCCGCGAACGTGTCGGCGTCGGCCGTGTTGAGCGGCGATTGCGACAACACCTTGGGCACCGACAGCCGGCCGCTGTTGACGAGCGTGCGCGCGAACGGATGCTTCCGGGCGAGCGCCAGCACCGCATCGCGGAACGTGCGCGACACCGCGCTCTTCGGCGTGATGAAGTCGGTCGCGCGCGTGGAGTTCGCGAGATTCTCGTCGGCGGCGGCGACGCGTTCGCTGTCGTAGGTGTCGAGCAGCGCGTCCGCCGCGCGTCCCTGCAGCACCAGTGCGAGCTTCCACGCGAGGTTGTCGGCGTCCTGGATGCCGCTGTTGGCGCCGCGCGCGCCGAACGGACTCACGAGGTGCGCGGCATCGCCGGCGAACAGCAGCCTTCCGTGGCGGAACTTCTGCATGCGCCGGCACTGGAACGTGTAGACGCTTGCCCATTCGATCTCGAAGCGCGCGTCCGGCCCGAGCATCGCGCGCAGCCGCGGCATGATCCGGTCGGCGCGCTTCTCGATTTCGGGATCCGCGTCCCAGCCCAGCTGGAAGTCGACGCGCCACATGTCGTCCGGCTGCCGGTGCAGCAGCACCGACTGGTTGGGATGGAATGGCGGATCGAACCAGAAGCGGCGTTCGGCCGGAAAATCCGACGTCATGTGGATGTCGGCGATCAGGAAGCGGTCGCGGAACACCTGTCCCTCGAAATCGAGGCCGAGCATCTGGCGGATCGGGCTGCGCGACCCGTCGCAGGCGATCAACCAGTCGCAGGTCAGCCGGTATTCGCCGTCGTCGGTCGCCACCTGCAACGCGACCAGGTCGGGGCCGGGCACGACGTGCGTCACCCGATGCTGCCAGCGGATCTCGAGCGATGGCAACGCCTGCGCGCGGCGGACGAGGCATTCCTCGAAATGGTACTGCTGCAGGTTGACGAACGCCGGCCGCCGGTGCCCGGTCTCCGGCAGCAGATCGAACTGGTAGGCGAGCTCGCTGCCCTGGTAGACCTTGCCAACATGCCAGCGCACGCCCTTGCTCGCGACGGGCTCGCCGCAGCCCAGCCGGTCGAGGATTTCCAGCGTCCGCTTCGAATAGCAGATCGCCCGCGAGCCCATGCTGACCGTGTTGTCGTCGTCGAGGACCAGCACCGCAATGCCACGTTGCGCGAGGTCGATGGCGGCGGTGAGCCCCACCGGCCCGGCGCCGACGATGACGACCCCGCAATGACGCACCGTGCCGGCGAGTTCCGGCGGGCGCCGATATTCGTACTTGGGATAGGTATACGAGGACATGGTCGAAGCCATTGCGAAAGCCGGGAGTGATGTCGTCGTCGCGTTTCGCGCTAGCCCTCGAGCGACTGCCACATCTCCTTGTCGCGCTGCGCGGTCCAGATGCGCGGATGCGGATATTGCGTCGCCTCGTCGTAGGCGCGCGTCACGTCGAACGGCAGGCAATGATCGAAGATCACCCAGTTGCCGAAGCGCGGCTTCAGCGCCGCGTAGGTCTCGCGATACACGGTGCGCAAGTCGCGGCCCGCCTGGGCAC
This sequence comes from Betaproteobacteria bacterium, assembly GCA_039933655.1. Lineage (GTDB taxonomy): Bacteria > Pseudomonadota > Gammaproteobacteria > Burkholderiales > Casimicrobiaceae > VBCG01. The sequence continues at coordinate 7,450 of JBDTNR010000056.1, forward strand.
CGCGCTTCACGCTGTCGAACATCGCCGTGACGAATTCGCGCGTGCCGTCGAGGCCGGCTTTGACCGCGGCCGGATCCTGCAGCGACGCACCGCGGCCCGGGACCAGCTTCTCGGCACCCAGCGCGGCGAGCGCATCGAGCGTGGCCGGCCAGTCAGTCAGGTAGGCGTCGCCGGTGTAAGGCGTCGCGGCGTACTCGACCAAGTCGCCGGAGAACAGGATCTTTTCCTGCGGCAGCCAGACGACGGTGTCGCCCTTTGTGTGTCCCCGGCCCAGTTGCATGATCTCGACCTGCAGCTTGCCCAGCCACAGCGTCATCCGTTTTTCGAACACGATCGTCGGCCACGTGAGGCCGGGCACCGACTCGACGGCGCGGAAGAGGCGCGGAAAGCGCTCGATCTCGCTTTTCATGTCCTGCTCGCCGCGCTCGATGATGAGCTCGTACGTGTCGCGGCTGGCAATGACATGATCCGGCTTGTAGCCGGAGGCGCCGAGCACGCGCACCGCGTGATAATGCGACAGCACGACGTAGCGGATCGGCTTGTCGGTCACTTCGCGGATGCGCCGTATGACGTCCTGCGCCATCACCGGGGTCGCCTGCGTATCGATCACCATCACCGCATCGTCGCCGACGACGATGCCGGTGTTCGGATCGCCCTCCGCCGTGTACGCATACGCGTGGTCGGACAGCTTGTCGAAGCTGACCTTCTTCTCCTCGAGGTCGGCCTGCGACGCGAACTTCTTGTCCTGCATGGTTCATCCTCCGGCCACGCCGGACTGCGACGTGCACGCAAACGTTCGGGGTGGCGCGCGTACCCTGCGCCCGCAATGGGTGGAACCCAAACTGCCCATTGCCAGTCCGGGCCGAGCATGTTTGATATTATCCCATGCCGGCCTCCCGCTCCCGCTTCGGAGCGTCGGGTGCCCGTCCCCACGGATGACGCCGACGCCCGGACCGCGGCGGCCAACCTTAGGCGGCCCCATGCTTGGCTTCCGGAGGCCATCGCCGGAACCAGGATGGCCCCGCGGAGTGTGGCCGGGACGAGTTGCGGTTGCATGGAGCCCTGAGTCCCGAGCCCGCGAATCACGCCGCAATCCACCCCAATACGGCACCGACGCCCATCGCGTCCTCCAGCAAAGCAGCCTATGAACACCAACGAGCCGCGCGCGACCACCGCGCATGATCGCGTCATCCTCGATGTCGAAGGTGCGCGCGAAGTCGGCCCGACCGAGGCCGCGGGCCTGATCCGCGAGTGCCTCGCGTTGACGTACAAGCGCTTCGACGCGGCCACGTGGCGCGCGCTGGACGAACTCGAATCGGCGGCACCGAATGAGGCCGAAGCGCCGCGAGGCGCCGCCGAAGCGGAAACGCCGGCGGTCAGGATCGCGCGCGCAGTCCGGCGCGAACGAAGCAAGTTCTTTTCGCGCTTCCGCTCCGAGTTCGACCAGCTCTTGCAGGCACGGCGTTCGAACGTGCCGCGCCCACGCGAACAACGCGGCCAGGCGGAAGCCCCGCTCGCCCTCGTCAACGAAGGCGATCTCGCGGGGCAGGTCGCGCTCAAGACCGCCGTGCGCGCGATGCACGCCGCGACGCGCGAAGAGGGCTTCGGCTTCGATCTGCGAACACGCATCGTCATGCGCGAGCGACCGAGCGAGACCGAATTCCGCAACCCCTGGGGCGCGGAACTCGTCTGCGATGCCCTTGGCAATACGTGTCGCAACCTCTGGGCGGCCGACGGGACATGGCAGCCGGTGATGGAACACCTCGTCCGGGCGTTGACTCCGGAAGTGGTGGCGTTGCACGCCGAGCTCGACCATCTGTTCCAGGATCGCGACATACTGCCGGTGCTGCGCGTGCGCACGCGCAAGCGCATCGGGGCCCGCGGCAGCAGTGCGCCCGGCGGCGGATCCGCTGCCGCCGCGACCGGGACGGCCGCTGCGCCCGAAGTGGGCGATCTCTACCACCAGGTCGTGCAAATGCTCGCCGCCGAGGAGCAGCGCGCAGCGCCGCGGCCGCCGGTCTTGGCATCAACGGCCAACGCTGCCACGGCGCGACCGCTCGTGGGCGATCCGCTTGACTTCGGCGAGCCGGAAGCGTGGCGCGCGCACCCCTCCGGGAGAGCGGAGGATGTCCATCCCGCACGGCCCGGAGCGGATGCCTGGCAGACGCTGCAGCGCGCGCTCGCGCTGCTGGCGCGCGAGGAGGCAGCGGCGGCGCATTCCGCAGGCACGCCCGCAGCGGGGACTGCCGAATTGCGCGAGGACAGGCAGTCCGTACTGCCGGTGCTGGAAGCGGCGGTCGCCGCAGCGGGGGACCGTCCCCTCGACCAGGTCACCGTCGAAATCGTATCCGCGGTGCTCGACGAGGTGTTCGACAACGCTTACCTGCCGCCGGAAGTGAAGGCGATCTTCGGTCGCCTGCAGATTCCGATCCTCAAGGCTTCGCTGCTTGATCCCGAAGTCCTGTCGAATCCGCGCCACCATGTCCGCAAGTTCTTCGACACGCTCGCGGCAGCCTCGGTCGGCGCGCGGCCGGACATCGCGCACGACGTGCTGTTCCTCGAGCTCGCCGCCCACCTCGCGGCGATGATCCGCGACCGCCTGTCCGACGGCGGCGACGCTTTCGCCATCGCGCGCGACGAGCTCGACACCTTTCTCGACGCCGAGCGTGCGGCCTACAACCAGAAGCTCGCGCAGGCGCTCCCCCTGCTGACGGCACTGGACGACGACGCGACGGCGCGCGCCCGCGCCCGCACGGCGATCGCGATGCGCGTGGCGGGCCGGGCATTGCCGCCCGAAATTCGCGACTACCTCGATCACGAGGGCGTGGCGCGCCTGAGCGCCATTGGGCTCTCCGACGGCGCCGACAGTCCCGCATGGAAGCAGGAACTCGGCATCGTCGACGCACTGGTCTGGAGCTTCGCGCCCGACCGCGTTCCCGGTGCGCGCAACCGGTTGCTGCAGGTCATTCCGCCGCTGGTGCGCAACCTGAGCGAAGGCTGGCCCGCGGACGAATCGGGTCGCGCGCGGCGCAAGGTTTTCCTGGCCCGCCTGTACGAGCTGCATGTCGAAGCGTTGAACACGCCGTTCGATCTGCCGGAACTGGATGCCGACGAACCGGCGCCGCCGCCGATCGTGGCAAAGCCCGCGCCGGACCGTGCGCGGGCGCAGGCGCGCGACGAGCCGGGCGCGGACGTCGAGTCGCTGTCGCGCGGCGACTGGTGCGCGTTCGACGGCGGGGATGGAGAACCGACGTTACTCGCGAAATTCGCGTGGCGCGCGCCGCAGGGTACGCAATTGCTGTTCACGCACCGGGACGGCAGCATCGCGCTGACGCACACGCCGGAGTCGCTGGCGCAGGCGTTTCGCGGCGGTCGCGCCAGAGTGGCCGTCGAGGCGATACCGCTGTTCGAGCGCGCGATGGAAAAACTGCTCGAACGGCGCAGCGTGGCCGGCACCGACTGAAGCGGCTTCGTGCCCGCGGCAGCCGGCTGCGGCGAACGTCAGCCGCCGTCTCCATAGCGTTCCGCCCGCACCAGCGCCGGCGCCAAACCTTCGCGGACAAGCTCGCGCGTGACCGTTTCGACGAAGCCGTTGGCGCCGCAGACGAACGCATGCCGGGGGACGTGGCCCCAGCGCGCGAGGATGTCGTGCAGCAGCGCGCGGTCGAGCCGGCGCTCGTGATCGCCGTCGCGACGCCGCGGTCCGCGCGTCGTCGCAATGACGACGTCGAACGCGGAGTCCTGCCGATGCGCGCGCAACAGTTCGTCGCGGAACACGATTTCCTCCCATGTCCGTGCCGAGTACACGAGCAGCGCCACCGTGCCGGGCGCGGTCGCCGCGCGCTCGCGCGCCATCGCCATCAGCGGCACGATGCCCGATCCGCCGCCCACCAGCAGCAGCGGACCGCCGTCGCCGCCGCGCCAGACGAAATGGCCGCCGATCGGCCCGCGAATCTCGATGACGTCGCCGGCGCGCGCGACCTCGTGGAAGTACGGCGATACTTCGCCGTCGTCCAGCCGCTCGATCGCCAGTTCGACGGTGTCGCAGCCGGGTGCCGAGGCGATCGAATAGCTGCGCTGCCCCGGGTACCCATCGGGCGCCGTCAGCCGGATATCGACGTGCTGGCCGGCGACGTGCCGCGGCAGCGCGGCATGCAGGAAGTAGCTGCGCACGCGCTCCGTCTGCGGCAGCACCCGCTCGATGACCGCCTGCTGCCACGACAAAGGCGCGCCGGGGACCACCGACATCGTCATGGATCGTTCGTGTAGCGCTGCTCGCGCCAGGGATCGCCGTACATATGGTAGCCGCGCAGTTCCCAGAAGCCTGCGTCGTCGCGGCCGGTGAACTTCAAGCCGCGGAACCAATTCGCGCCTTTCCAGAAGCAAGGATACGGCACCAGCAGTCGCGCCGGACCGCCGAACTCGGCCGCGAGCGGCGCGCCGGCAAAGCGGGTGGCGATCAGCGCGCGGCCGTCGAGCACGTCGAGCACCAGCAGGTTGGTGTCGTAGTCGTCGTACGACTGCGCGAGCATGAACGCCGTTGGCGCCACCACGCCTGCGGCGGCGCGCAGGTCGTCGATCGTCACCCCTTCCCATTCGGTGTCGAACTTCGACCACTTGGTCACGCAGTGGATGTCGGTGACGACCTCTGTG
>JBDTNR010000057.1:0-11927 GCA_039933655.1 Betaproteobacteria bacterium
GAGATTCTGCTGCAGCGGCGTCTTGCCGGTTTCGACCGTTTCGAGCAGCTGCGCGATCTTGCCGAACTCGGTGCGCATGCCGGTCGCCGCGACCAGCGCCCGCCCGCGGCCGTACGTGACGGCAGTGCCCGCGTACACCATGTTGCGCCGGTCGCCGAGCGCGAGATCGGGCGCCGGCAGCGCATCGGTGACCTTGGCGACCGCCGCCGATTCGCCGGTCAGCGACGCTTCCTGCACTTCGAGGTTGGCCGCTTCGACGAGCCGTGCGTCGGCGGCGATGCGGTCGCCGGCGCGCAGGATCAGCACGTCTCCCGGCACGAGATCGCGCGCCGGGACGTCGTGTTCCTCGCCGTCGCGGATCGTCGTCGACATCGGCGCGGCCATCCGCCGCAGCGCGTCGATCGCGCGTTCCGCGCGATATTCCTGGACGAAGCCCAGCACCACGGCGAACAGCACGATGACGGTGATGGCGATGGCTTCGATGCCGTGCCCCAGCACCGCGGACAGCGCGGTCGCCACCAGCAGGATCACCACCAGCATGTTGCGGAACTGCGCGACGAGCAGCGTCCACGCGCCGGTGCGGCGCCGCTCCTGCAACTCGTTTGGCCCGAATTCGGCGAGCCGCCGCGCGGCCTCGGCCGACGCGAGCCCAGCCGGCGTCGTCGCAAGCTCGGCGGCGAACGCTTCCGCGCTCAGCGTGTGCGGCGCGCGCGCGCCGTTCATGCGATCTTGGCGCCGCGCTTGGCCAGCGCCTCGCGCAGCACCGGGCGATGACAGCGAGCCTCGTCGCCGCAATAGCAGCCGACGGAAAAATCGGCGCGATGCGACAGTGCCGCCAGCACGTCCAGCGTGCGCGCGGCATCGGGTTCGGCCATTTCCGCGCGGAACCGCTTGCGGAACCCGGCCCGGTCAAGCCCGGTCATGGCGGCGCGGCCCAGCGCCAGCGTCGGCGCGCTGGGTGCGAGATTGGGATACCAGACGTCGTACCAATCCTGCTTCGCGTGATCGGCCTTGCGCACGCCACGCGGCGGACGCCGGACGATGCCGAGGCGCAGGCCTTCGCCTGCCGCTCGCGGCGCGCCCAGCCGGACAATGCGGACGGGCAACGTGCTCTCCTTTGAGCGATCGCCGATCACGCGCCCGGCGCCGCGCGCCGCGCGAGCAGCGCCCAGACGCCGGCCCCGGTCGGCAGCAGCCCGCCGGCGATGTTGAAGCGTCGCAGCGCGACGGGCGCCGACAGCGCGCGCTGCGCCGACGCGGCGAACACCGCATACAGCGCCGCATTGACCGTGGCCAGCACGACGAACGTGAAGGCGAGCAGCCGCGCGACGTGGTCGTCGTGGCGCGGGAACTGCGCCAGCAAATAGCTGATGACCGTCAGGATCGTCGGCCCGGAAATGACCAGCAGCACCACCGATGCCAGGGCGAACGCCATCCATGTTTCGAGCGACATCGGCATGTTCCCTTGCGTTCGATCAACCGATTGTAGGGGTCCCGGCGCGCGGGTTTCCTGAGCCTGCAGGTTAAGATTACACCGAGACAGGAAATGGCCGTGGACCGCTCGCACCTTACCCGCTTCGCCCTGCTGTCGCTCGGCGCGGCGCTCGCCACCATCACCCTCAAGATGGTGGCGTGGTACATCACGGGGTCGGTCGGGTTGCTGTCCGACGCGATGGAATCGATCGTCAACGTCGTCGCCGCCGCAGCGACGATGTGGCTCCTGTTCCTCTCGGCGCGGCCGCCCGATGATCGTTACGCCTACGGTTACTCGAAGGCCGAATACTTCGCGAGCGCGTTCGAGGGCGCGCTGATCCTCATCGCCGCCGTGGCGATCGGCTGGACGGCCATCGTGCGCCTGCTGCATCCGCAGCCGATCGAGCAGGTCGGCATGGGCATTGCCGTGTCGATCGTCGCCACCGCGATCAATTTCTTCGTCGCGCGGCTGCTGCTGCGCGCGGCCACGCGCCACAATTCGATCGCCCTCGAAGCCGACGCCCACCACCTGATGACCGACGTCTGGACGTCGGTGGGCGTCGTCGTCGCGGTGCTGGCGGTGGGGGTTACGGGCTGGTCGTGGCTCGACCCGGTCATCGCGCTGGCCGTGGCGGTGAACATCGTGTTCACCGGCATATCGCTGCTGCGCCGGTCCGCGTTCGGCCTGATGGACCAGGCGCTGCCGCCGGAGAGCGTCCGTAAGATCGAGGCGATCCTCGCCGGCTATCGCAGCGCCGAAGTCGAGTTCCACGCCATCCGCACGCGGGCCGCGGCCGGCCGCTCATTCGTCTCGATGCACGTGCTGGTGCCGGGCGGCTGGTCCGTGCAGCAAGGGCACGACCTCGTGGAACGCCTGGAAAGCGAGATCGCGACGACGGTGCCCGGCACCACGGTGTTCACGCACGTCGAACCGAGCGAGGATCCCGCGTCGCACGACGACCTGACACTCGACCGGAACACGACGTCGCCGGCGGCGCTCTGAACGTCGCTGGTGGCAGACGGCGGTACGGTCAGCCGCGCGGACCGTCCTTGGCGTGCAATGCCGCGGCGGCGCGCGCGGCGGCGTCGCGCTTGCCCGCTGTCATTCCGGCGATCGGCCCGCCGATGTGCGACGAATCCAGGTAGTCCTCTTCATCGCTGACGGGGTCCGGAATGGGCGGCGGCAGGTGGTTCCGCCGGCGCGAGCGCAGGTACCAGAACACGAGCGCCGCGACGGCGATGGCCACGGCCACGACGAGCAACAGCGTGAGGCTGCGCAGTTCCATGTTGCCCTCCTCCTCGTGGCCGGCGCGAACAACAGGCAGCGCGTCGACTACGGCTCACCGCCCGCCCGGCGGAGCGTTTTCCTAGTGTACGACAGTTGATGCGGTTCCCGTACCGCATCTCGTGCACGACGCCGTTGTCGAAGCGGAACGTCGTGATGAGCTGCCCGGAGCCCGGGAAACAGGTCCACTCGTCGACGCGTATGCACGGCCGCACGTTGACCGTCGTGGCAGGGGCCACGGCGTCCCGCGAGTAGAAGGGCTGGACCGGCTTGCAGTGCCCATCGGTCCCCTGGATCATTCCGGCGCGAACGTCCATACGCGCTCGATGACGTCGCCGGCCACCTCGTACGCCACGATGATCTCGAAGGGGGCCTCGCCCGCGCCGGAGATGCGTTCATGGTCGAAGACCTTGTTGCCGAGCACGATGCGATTGACGACCTCCGCGTGCAGGTCCGGCAGGTTGAAGCGCTGCGTCGCATAGAACTCGGCGAACTGTGTCTTACCCTTGATGGCTGGCTCGAGAGCGGGCATTCGCACGACCGTCACCGTTTCGCTGTAGTTCCCGACAAAGCGCGCGAGGTCGCGCGCGTTGTAGGCGTCGACCTGCCGCTGGACGACCTCGACGGGCGTCATGCTTGCCGCGCGAGCGTCACTTGCGCACCGCGTTGGTCCCCGCGGGACCTTCACCGACGATGTGCAGCATCACTTCTTCGCCCCTGGTCATCGCGAAATGCGGCACATCCTTCGGCTCGACGAGCAGGCTGCCCGGCCCCAGCGTTTTCAGCTTGGTTTCGTCGAACGTGTCGCCCTCCCCGTAATACAGCGTGCCCGACAGCACCGTCGCGATTCGCCATTGCTCCGGATGCGAGTGGGGATCGATGCGGATGTTGGCGGGAAGCTTGGTGCGCACCGCGTAGACACCCGGCTTCGTGGGGTCGCCCACGACGACCGCCGACTCGTAGCCGGCGTGTGCCCGGTCCGCCGTGAACTTCATTTCGGCGGGCGTCTGCGTGAACAGCCTGTCGAGCGCCGCCTGACCCAGCGCGGCGGTGCCGGCCGTGGCCACGAGCGCCGCGGCAACCGACAGCAGCAGCCGTTTCGTCTTCAATGCGTCGATTGCAGCCTCCTGTTCGTTGGAGCGCCAGAGTATCGCTCAAAAGAGGCGACACACGATGCGCAGGTTCGCGACGAAGAGGCCGAGCAGCCAGACGCCGCAGCCAAGCGCCACCAGCGCTACATCGACCGCCGCCCGACGGCCCAGCGGCGTGCCGCCGTGAAAGACTAAGGCTGCGCTCGTCAGCTTAGGGAGACACGCAACGCCCGCGCCGAAATAGGCGGTGAGTCCCCATTCGCACGATGCGCGCGCCGCAACGAACGCGAACGCGAAAAGACCGGCACCGATCGCCTGCCTGCTGCCCATGGCGACACGCCCATGCCGTCAGGCCGTCGATGGTCGGTGCCCTCGCCCGGCGTCACGAACAGCATCCTGGTGGGCACCGACGTGCGGGCGGTGTGCCAGGTTCCCCGGGGCACGATCGCGAAGGCGCCCGGCTTCGAGAGATGGAGCACCGCCTCGGACCCGTCCTGGTCGAACACGACGTGCACGTCGCCTTCGAGCAGGCAGACGATCTCGTCCCCGTGCGGGTGCATCTCCCACGTCGACCAGTCGGCGTCGAAGGCGAACGACGAAATCAGCACGCGGCCCTTGCAATGGTCGAAGCGGGCGTCGAGGTCCGCGAACACCGTCGGCGTGACCGGCACCGGAACCGCCGACAGGTCGGGTTCCAGCACGACGAACGTGGAATCGAATTCGGGTGCGACCGCTGCCGTCATGACGAGTTGCCTTCCATCGCTGTGGCGCTGCCGGCGCCAGCGTCCGCCGCGTATCGGGCCAGATGCAGTTCGAGCACGACCTCGCCCTCGTCGACCCTGCCGGTCGGATGGAACCCGGCCAGCGTGTCGCCCGTATGGATGGCGCGATACCACGCCTCCTCGCTGAACAGCGCCTGCGCAAGTGACGCCGCGTTGGCAGCGACGAAACGCCGCTGCTCCGGCAGCACCGCCAGTTGCGTGACGGCGCGCACCGTCTCCGCGGTGATCTCCCGCAGCGTGACCACTGTGGACCCGGCTTCGCCCATCGCTATGCTGGCGGATTTGCGCGGGATCGGCGTGCCGTCGATCCCGGGTGCGCCGGCGTCATCGGGGAGGCGCGTCGCGCCGCATCAGCGCTTCGTCGGCCTCTACTTCCGCCGCCGCATGCTGCTCCGGCGTCGCGAGCACGAACCCGAGTCGCTCCAGCAGGCGCAGCGAGCGAAAATTCCGGAGCTTGAGCACCGCGGTCAGCGTTTGCACGCCATAGCGCTGCGCAAGTTCGCCGTTCATCGCCTCCACGGCCTGCCTGGCCAGGCCCCGGCCCCAGTAGCGGCTCGCCAGCTCGTACGCGATGTCGGCGCGGCCATCGGCGTAGACCGTCGCCTGCACGTAACCGATGAGTTCGGACGTCGGCAGCCGGATGACCCAATTCAGCCACTGCTGCGTTCCGTCGGCGGAGAGCCGCGTCTCGAGCTTGGTGAACCGGGTGCGCAGCCAGTCGAGCGACTGCGGCGGCTCGTTCTCGAATTCGTAGATTGCCGGATCGCTCAAGATCGCGAACATCTCGTCGGCGTGCTCGGCGGTCTGCGGTTCGAGCGTCAGGCGCGCGGCGGCAATGGTGTGCATGACGTTGCGGTGCGCGGTGTTGCCGGCTCAAGGATGATGCTCGATGCCATCGGGAAGCCGCAGCCACGGATGCTGCCGCTCCTCGTACACGGAAAATTCCGGGGCCGGAAATCCGGCATCGGCGAACGCGCCGACGGGCACGGCCATGAATTCGTCGGTGTGGCCGAACCGATAGTAGACGGTCGCGCCGCACGCCGGGCAGAAATGAAAGCGGCTGCGTCCTCCGCTGTCGCCCGTCCGTTCATAAACGGTGGCATTGCCGCTGACGCGCGCCTGGCTCGACAGGAACCGCGCCTGCACGCCGAAAACGCTGCCGGTTCGCCGCTGGCACGCATGACAGTGGCAGATCGACACGCGGATCGGGTCGCCATCGATCGCCACTGCAAGTTGCCCGCACGAACATGACGCTTCGCGTTGCTGCATGCCGCCTCGCCTAAAGATTCCGCCTCCGCGTTTTGCCCGATGACTCGTCGCCGGATGGGAGCTTGGCATTCTACGCACGCGTCCGCGATTTCCGAAAGCCGGATGGGGCGTCAGTTCGCGCGGCACCGGCGTGCCAGGAACCAGGCAATGCCTGCGGCCACGCCCCACCAGACGGCGAGCCAGACAACAACCACCGCCGTCCAGCCCAGCGCGGTCGGCGGCGGAAACATCCAGCCCGACCGTTGCACGACCGGCGCGCCGAACTTGGCCAGCGGCCACAGCGGCAGGTAGATCGTGCCGGCGACGACGGCAGCGAGGCGATCGCTGCCGCCGACCCAGCCGATCGCGCCGGCGCCTACGTGGGTCGCGACGAGGGTCAGCCAGACGACGATGCGTGTTCGCATGACCTTTGGCGTGCCCACAGAACCGGAAAATCCATGCGAACAGCGCCATCGCGGTCGCGGTCAGCGGCCGCGACGGCGCAGATCCGCATCGGCCGCGCCGTCACGCTGCGCTGCTGCCGGCGATGAGGCCGAAGCTGCGGTGATCGTAGACGAGGATCACGAAACCGGCGCGGCAGAACGTGCGTGCGTACTCGATGTGGACGCTGTTGATCGTGACCGACGCTTCGTGCGCCATGACGCGGAGGCGTCAATCGAACCCCCGAGACGCGCCAGTGCCTGTCGCGCGGCAACGATCGGCGACCAGCGCGCCGCATGGCCGTAAGAGGTTCATCATCCAGGCACTTGTCCCCGCACCGCCCAGGCGCGCGCGACGAGCGGGATCGATCCATCGGCCGCCGCCGGCAGCCGGTCGCGAATGCGATCGCGCAGTGCATTCCGGGCGGACTCGTCGAGCGACATCGCGTATGCCGGCGCGGGCCCCTGCCCGCCAAGGAACGGCGACCAGTAGTCGTCGAAGTCGACGAATCGGGTGGCAATATCGATCGGCGCGCATTGGATCGCGACGAGGCCGGCGTTGCGGAAGGCTGCTTGCAGAGCTTCCGGATGGCACAGCGGAAAGCGCAGCCCTTCGTCCTGTTCGCGCGCTGCGCCATTCGACGCGACGGCCGCATCCCAGAAGTAGCGCATCAATTCCATCTTGCCCGCGTAGTCCCAGACGTACGCCGCGATCGTTCCGCCCGCGACGGCCGTGCGGCGCATCTCGGCGAGACACGCTGCCGTGTCCGGCACGAAATTGAGCATCAGCCCCGACACGATGACATCCACCTGCGCCGGCCCGAGCGGGATCGCCATCGCGTCGGCGTCGCGAAAGGTGGCCCTCCCTTCGAGGCGCGTCCGCGCCTTGGCCAGGAATCCGGCGGACGGGTCGATGCCCATGAGTTGCGCGGGCCGGCACTTCGCATCGATGGTGGCGGTCAGCGCGCCGGTGCCGCAACCGACGTCGAGCCAGCGCAACGAAGGCGGCAGTGCGAGCCAGTCGACGAAGTGTTCGGCGACCGGACGGCTCCAGCGGCCCACGTACCGTTCGTACGGGTCGCCGCTGTTCCACGAATCGTCCGGACCTGTGGTGGTCATGGGCTTCCCGCCTTGCGTCAGGCCGCGCGTCCGGAGACTGGGATGCGCGGATGCCGATGCGTCGGCGTGCGGCAAGCGGGAGCGCGCCACCTGGCGCTCATGGTTCGCCGTCCCAGTAGTCGAGGCTGGTACCGGCACGCTGAATGACGTCGAACCCGCGCGCGTCGCCTGCCGATGCCTGTGCGAGAAATTTTCCGGAATCCGGATACTCGACGATCTCCGGCGTTTCGCGCGTGCTGACCGAGAGGTACTTGAGCGGCCGGTTCGACGTGTTGATGATCTGGTGCGGATATTCGGGGCCCGGCGGAATGAAGACGATGTCGCCGCTGCGCAGCGGCAGCAACTCACCGGCGACGCGCAGCGTGCCCGACCCTTCGAGGATGATGAACATTTCCTCCTGGGCATGGTGGCAGTGATACGGGCACGACAGCTTGCCCGGCGCGACGATATCGATGGAAGCCCCCAGTTTCCGCGCGGCGGTCCCCGCGGCCAGGCGCGCGGTGAGCGTGTCGTACAACGGTTCGCGCACCTGCTGCTCGCGCGCGACGTCGTCGATGTTGCGGATGAGCCGCGAAGCAAGGGAGGCGCGGTCGTCTGGGGCACTCATCGGCTGTTCCTGCCTTTGACGTTGCGGGTTTGTTCGTCGATGCGGAAACGCACGATCTTCTCGATCAGCGACAACGGCAGCGGCTGCTCCAGCGGCAACTGAATGGCCCCCTTGGACGTCCGATAATCCGCCAGCGCCTTCGCGAAGGTTTCGATCGCGGCCGCGCCGGGATACAGGCCGATGTGGTGCTTGAATGCGGCGAAGTGGACCAGGTTTCCGTGCCGCGCGAAGGTCGGGATCCGGTAGCTTATCTTCTCGACCGCGTCGGGCGCCAGGCGCCTGACCACCCGCCGGATCACCTGCAGGCGATCCTGGACATCGGCGGGAAAGGCGGCGATGTAGTCGTCGATGTTCGCGGCCGCAGCCTGCGCCTCTTTCATGGTTTGCCTTTCATCGGGCGGTGCTCCGGCGACCGCACTTCAGTCGCCTCGCCGTGCATAGCTGACCGTCAGGATTTCCCCCTGGTGTCCGTCTGGTTCGGAATGCTACCGCCCCTTGGACTGCCGTTGGCATTGTTTCGCGACCGGCCACGAGCGCGGTGTCGCCGCCGCGGGTCAGCCCCGCCTGCGCATTTTCGCTCACCCCAGGGGCGACGCCGGAGGTGCTATGCGCGCGCCGTCCGAGCCATTACGATGGCGGCGCGACGGGTGATGGGTGCTTCGCGTACGGCCCCGGCCCACCGGGGTGCCAAGTTCCGCCCCTGACGGAGAATGCCTCGGCCATGACCATCGACCCCGTGTTGACCTGGAGCTTCCTGGGCATCGGCGTATTCGGGCAGGCGCTGGCCGTCATGCTTCTGCGGCGCCCCCTCCGCCTGCTGCGCGCGGGCGGCAAGGCCCAGGGCACCGTCACCGGCAACGACGAGCAGATGGTTTCGAGCGGTCGCGGCGCCGCGCGCAGATATTTTTTCCCGCAGGTGGCATTCACGACCGCCAAGGGCGAGCGAATCTCGTTCAAGTCGCGAAGCGGCCGCGGTGTCGCCATTCCACCGGGAGCGGTGATCCCCCTGCTCTACGACCCGGCGACGCCGCACGAGGCGACATTGAACTCGTTCGGGGCGCTCTGGCTGTTCCCGTTGGCGACGTGCCTGTTCAGCCTGCCGTTCCTGATCGTCGGCCTGATGGGTGCCCTCTCCTAGCGCTGCGCATGGTTCGCGCTTCGTTCCATCGGGTGCTGCGCGGGCCGCGTAGGCGGTGTAACCGACGGAAGAACGACGTGCGCCCGCTTCAGCCCGGCGTCACGACACGCACCACGGACTCCCGGTAGTCGCGGAAACCCATCCGTGCGTAGAGCCCGTGGGCACCGGCGTTGTCCCGCATCACGTGCAGGAACGGCGTTTCGTTGCGCAACATCTGCCGCCGGATCAATTTGGTCATCAACCGCCGCGCCAGCCCGCGGCCCTGGAAGTCGGGATGCGTGCACACGCCGCTGATCTCGCGCAGCGCGCCGGCGCGCAGGCGCTCGCCGGCCATCGCCACCAGGCGCTGGCCCGCGAAACAGCCGAAGTATTCGCCCAGTTCGATGGTTCGCAGACCGAACGGACCCGGATGCGTCAGCGCCGCCAGCGCCACGGCCTCCGCAGCGTGCTCCGCGCCGAGCCGGACGGCGTCCGGCGCCTCGTCGCAGGCGGGCAGCGCGCCTTCCCACACCATCTTGAACATCGTGGACTCGAAGTCCACGCGCCAGCCGGCCGGGGCGACCCCCGACCAGCCGTCGCAATAGAAATGCTCGCCCGGTTCGCAGTAGTCGGCCAACGCGGTGAAGTTGGGGCGCTCCGCATCCGCGAAACCAACGATCGGCGAGAATCCCGACGCATATCGCCGCGCGTCTTCGTTGCCGGTGGAAAACCGTGCATGCGGGCCGGAGAGCGCGTGCCAGGTGATGCGGTCGAGTAGTTGCTTCATCGTCCAACGTTCGTGCACAGGCGATTCCCGGGGCCCAGCGCGCCATGCTGAACGACAGGCCGCGCTGCCCGACAATTTGAATACGCGAGCCGCCCCCTGAGGTGTGGCGCCATGTCGGGACGCGCTTTCAACACCCCATCCGCTGCCACCAGACGCTGGTACGGGCGGATGTCATCATTGCCCGCCGAACGTGCGGCGCGCGACCCAGTAGGTGGCCCCCTCCTCGCCGTAGCGCTCCGCATGGGGCACGTCGCGATCGAGGGCGAAGCTGTCGCCCGGTCGCAGATGCCGGACCTCCTCCCCGACGGTGAGCCACATCTCGCCTTTCACGACCCGCGCGCGCAGCGCGAACGGATGGGTGTGCGTCTCGACGATCGTCTGCGCAGCCCACTGGCGTACGACGACCTCGTCGTATCCCTCCGCGCGGGCGCTCGCTTCGAATGCCTCCAAAGTGACTTGACTCAACTCACCCCCTCCTCGCCTTAGGTCGACGGACGACTTTCCGGTTGAGCGAAATGAAAGAACTTCCGCTGCTTGGTTCGGCATCGAAGTGCCAAGATTGAAGTGTCACCATCAATCGAAGAGAGCGGTAGGTTGGGCCGTGAATGTGTAGCTTGGACCTGGAGAACTTTCGAACTACTCGCTACTGCGATCCGGGTGGCCGAAAGTCGCCAACAGCCACTTCAAAGCCTCTATTTCGGAAACGGAGACATCGCAGACCAATCCGAATTGCAGGGCAACCTTCACTCCGAACTTGTTTGGATGCATGTACTCAGGCGCGACGACCATGGAGACGACCACTTTGCCGTTTGCCTCCTGCGCCCAATCCTCGACCATCAGGAACCGATCGACCAGCGTGGGAGCCGGAAGGTCGATGAACCCAGTTGCGTCAACGAGCAACATGCTCAAACCGTTGTCGCGACAATGTGCAATCGCCCGAGAAATGAGGTCTACAGCTTCAACAAGAGAATACTTGCCCTTCGGGCGTAAGTGCAGAGTCCACCCTGAACGTCCAGTGTTTCACTCGCCGACATACGATAGTTAGCGTCGACGCCGAACGATCAAGTAACCGGCCGTGTCGGCGGATGCCAAAGGACGCCCGCCGGGCACGGTCCGGATTGAACGCGCGGATAGGTCGACATTTTCGCCGCGTGCGTCGAGCCCGGCATGACTGCCGAGGATCGCAAGGACTTGCCGCTGTGCATGCACACTGAACGGCGGCGCGAAGATGGCGAGAAGCGAGGAGGGATGATCACTGCGCGACCTTCCACTGGCCGCCTTCGAGCACGAACGGTATGGCGATTGTCGCCGATGACGAGTGCACGACACCCGCCTTGCTCGCACTGCTATCAGACTTCACGACATTCAGCGTCGCGCTCGAGCCCTCTTCGATAATCAGGATGCCCCCGGCCTCGATTGCGGTCGTGAGTTCAGCGCGGTTCGGAATCATTTTCTTTCTGAACGCGGCGCTCTCCTTTCGCTCGCTTGCCGGATACGACTTCCATCGCGCTTGTGCCTTGCTGCTCGCCAGCTTCATTGCGTCGTCCATATCGCCGCCATGAAGAGCGTCCGTGTACTTTAGCGCCAACTGTCCTACCGGGTGCTTCAAGATGTCGGCCTTCTGAATGCGCGTCTCCTTTGCGGGAGTCGTTTGCGCGTTGGCTGAACTTGTCACCGTTACTCCGAACAGCAACATCTGAAGCACCACGATGGCGGCGACTGCAGATTTCATGCCTGCCCCTCCTTGAATGGTGATGCGGACCGACAGAGCCCGGCATCCACTCGGGATTGTAACTATCTCGCGCCATCGGGAGTACTGATGTCACCGGATCTTCCAGCAGTGACCGCATGCACCAACCGCGATGATGATGGAAGATGCGGCCGAACGGACCAAACTAACCGGCGTGCCGCGCCGACGGTGACAAGAGCTGGCCCCGATGGCTTGAACAGACAAACCGGATTTATAAGTGGAAGAGCT